>NZ_CALKQY010000048.1:0-11926 GCF_937990675.1 Hoylesella shahii
CATTAAAATTGCATAAAAACATCTATTTTTGTAAATATAATTCATCGTAAATATGAACACAAAACACATTATAAGCTCTTGCTTTTTATCAGCGATATTATGTGCTTCTTGTAGCTCAGGATATCACCTTTCTAATATAACTCGTGATCGAATACTCATCGATAACAGATATGATGCAAGTCCAGATACCGACGCAAACAAATTTATGGAACCCTTTAAACATCGTGTAGACAGCATTATGGCACCCATAGTGGGCACTACTTCGGTGCCATTAGCAAGCTACCGACCAGAGAGTCCGCTATCTAATTTGCTCTCAGACATTCTTGTTTGGGGCGCAAAACCCTATCAACAGCAAGTGGATTTCGCTGTTTATAACATCGGAGGCATTAGAGCTGCATTCGCAAAAGGTGACATTACGGTGGGTGATGTGGTGGATGTTGCTCCTTTTGAGAATAAGATTTGCTTCTTAACCCTTAGCGGTGAGAAGGTGATGGAGCTGTTCAAGCAAATCGCTTCCACTGGTGGTGAGGGTGTAAGTGGCTCAGTTCACCTCGAAATTACTAAGCAAGGCGAATTGAAAAAGGCTCTTATCAACAACCAACCTATCGACCCTAACAAGCAATATCGCATCGCAACGCTCGACTATTTGGCGCAAGGTAACGACAAGTTAGAGGCATTTAAGAGCAAAACAAACGTGCTTTCGCCTCAAGACTATCATAGTAATGTGCGATTCATCATTATGGATTACTTTAGAGAGGCAGCCAAACAAGGTCAAAAAGTGGGTGCAAAGGTGGAAGGACGAATCACTATTTTGCCCTAAATATTCATTCATTTATTTCAAAAAAGACAATGAAAAAACTCATCATAGCACTCAGTTTAGCAGCTACATTCGTTGCAACAAAAAGTGAAGCACAAACCAATAACCCAGCGAAGTCAACCGAAAAGGGAACAAAAGAATTGGTTATTCTGCACACAAACGACACCCATAGCTGCATATATCCATTGAACCCACAACTTGCCGACACGCTAAAAGCAGGACGAGGAGGCTTCCTTCGTCGCATAGCCATGTTGAAAGAGGAACGCAAAAAGAACCCCGATCTATTGCTATTCGATAGCGGTGACTTTTCACAAGGATCGCCTTACTACACTCTTTTCAAAGGAGATGTGGAAATAGGACTAATGAATAAGATGCATTATGATGCCGTAACGATTGGTAATCACGAGTTCGATTTCGGCTTAAAGAATATGGAACGCCTCTTTAAAAAGGCGAACTTCCCCATTGTTTGCGCTAATTACGACTTCACAGGAACGCCTCTTGCAAAGATTGTTAAGCCTTATGTGGTGTTGAAACGCAAGGGAATTAAGATTGGAGTGTTTGGTCTTGCGCCTCAGTTAGATGGTTTGGTGGACGCTAAGAACTATGAAACTGTGCGTTACATCAACCCTATCACAGCTACCAATGAGGTGGTATCGACTCTTAAAAACAAAGAGAAATGCGACCTTATTATATGTATCTCGCATTTAGGTTGGACCGAAAAGGCGATGAACGACCAAATACTTATCCCTCAAACTCGTTATGTAGACTTGGTATTGGGTGGTCATTCACACACTTTCTTCGAGACACTTAGAACCCATAAAGACCTCGATAACAACACTGTTTATAACGATCAGAACGGTAAAAGCGGTATCTTTATCGGCAAGATGACTATCCAAATGGCGAAGAACAAACACTAATTGTTTTTCAAGGTCTGCTCCCTTTATATTAAAGGGCTACGGACTTACCCAACAAAAGCATTGTAATTACTTGTTAATCGTTTACTATTTATTTGTTAATCATTAACTATTTACTTATTTGTATTTTACTCTTCGCCTATTCGTATTCTACCCTTTTCTTGGAATACTCCATCCTTTGATGGTACATTGCGCCATAGTTTAACGGCCATGTTCCAGCATTTTTTGCTGTAACGCTTTAGAGAAAACAAGGCTAATCACTCCCCTCTCCCCTTGGAGAGGGGCTGGGGTGAGGCCGGTTGGGGGGGCCTTCCTCCACTTTCCTTCCCATAAATACCTATATATAGGTATTGCCCAATTCGTTATAAACACCTAACTTTGCAAATTACATAGTACACTTTGCACTTAACAGGACAAGAAAAAGACAAAAAAGATATGAAGTTTCCCACACGAATTCTATGGGGAGGAATACGTGTTATGGTTTTGTTCATCACTTTGGCGTGCGTTTGTAACCAGTTTGCACACGCCCAATCCACAGACGAGAACATCTCATTGACCATTACCGACCGCAATGGGCAGGCCTTACCTTACGCCACTGTTATCGTAGAGAGTGCCGGCCTTACCTATACTGCCGACGCACAAGGCCGATTACGCCTAAAAACGGCACTCTTTACCACCAAAGGCACGCGCCTAACAGTGTCGTATCTGGGCAAAGCAACACGCCAGTTAACCATTACGCACGATGCTGTGGCGAAAGAAAAGAAGATAAACATCGCACTAGACGACAACAACCTTTACCTGAAAGACGTGCAGGTAAACGCCACGCGCGCACCCAGACACAGCAACTCGTCGATGCTCATTCAGCGAAACACCATCGACAACATACAGGCTTACAGCTTGGCAGACATCGTTCAGGCACTGCCAGGCAAGGCCATTCTCAACACCGACATGCACAATGCCAGTTTCTTAACCTTGCGTTCGGCTCTGCAAGGCGACTTGCAAAACCCACTCGATGCCTATTCGCGCAACAAGCTTAACGACTATGTGCGCAACGCCGCCTTTGGCATTGCCTACGTGGTAGACGGTACGCCTCTCTCGAACAACACCAATATGCAGCTCGACAGCTACGGAAAGTGGGGCGGCATAAAGATGTTCGACCGCCGTTTTAACACCGATAACAACGAGAATGTGGGCAGCGGAAACGACTTGCGCCTTATTCCCGCCTCGTCGATAGAGAGCGTTGAGGTTATATCGGGCGTTGCTCCAGCCAAGTATGGCGACCTAAGTAACGGCGCCGTTATCATCAATCGCCGCGCCGGACTTACGCCTTTCTACGGTAGCGTTAAGGTGCAATACGATATTTTCAATGCTTCGCTGGGTAAAGGTTTCGCCCTTGGCGAGCGTTGGGGTATGCTCAACCTCAACATTGACTATCTGCACAGCACCCGCGACAGGCGCGACAAGCTGAAAACAAACGCCAACATCGCCCTCAACGCCACGTGGACACACACCATTAGTAGGGCATTGGCATGGGAAAACACCCTCTCGGCCGATTTCTCTAAAAACGTTGACGGACTGAAAAGCGACCCCGATGCAACGCTTAATCGCACCCGAACCGACCAGCAGAACCTGCGTTTGGCCCTGCGTGGTGCGCTTTCGCCCCAGCAAAACGCACTTATCGACGGCATCGACTATAACTTTTCGCTCTCCCTGTCGCACCAATACGACATGCACGAAGAGTTTATTGCCAATAACAGACTGAACCTTATCACCGACGCTTACACCAACGGACTGCACGAAACCGATGTTGCGCCACCTTATTACACAGCCCTTTTGGAGATAGACGGCAAGCCCTTGGCCCTCTCGGCCAACGTGGAAGCACGCCGAACACTAAAATGGAGTCGCGCAACACACACGCTTAGTCTGGGTGTTCTTGCACGACACGAGGCCAATCATGGGCGTGGAAAGATTTTCAACGCAGAGACTCCGTTCTACGATGGCGGACAAGGCGGACGTGGCGACCGCTCTTATCAATACCGAAACCGCATCAAATTGAACCAATACGGCATGTATCTGCAAGACAAGTTGGTGTTGCCCACGGCTCACGGAACGTTAAGCACAACGGCAGGCCTACGTCTTGAATACCAAAACCAACGTTTCGCAGCCTCTCCACGCATCAATATGATGTGGGCGTTAGACAATGGATTGAGCTTCAACGCAGCCTATGGCATCAGTTATAAGATACCTGCCACGGCTTTTCTATATACCGAAAACGTGTACTTCGACCGCCTTGTGTATAGCAATTACAGCAACAACGCCAACGAGCGGCTCTTTATGTACAAAACCAAAGTGGTTAATCCCACCAATCCCAACTTGCTTTCGCCCTACACACACAGCTTTGAAGTGGGTACAGCCTATGCCAATGCCAACTTCAACACCTCGCTAACGGGTTATCTTAAAATAGACTTGCGTGGCATTAGTTCAGAAGCTGTGCTCGATACGATGTGGGTTCAGCATTACGAAACGGTGTCGCAACCGCCCAACGAACGGCCCATTTACGCACCAAAGGGCGACCCCCAACTC
Organism: Hoylesella shahii; assembly: GCF_937990675.1. Lineage (NCBI taxonomy): Bacteria > Pseudomonadati > Bacteroidota > Bacteroidia > Bacteroidales > Prevotellaceae > Hoylesella > Hoylesella shahii. The sequence continues at coordinate 4,315 of NZ_CALKQY010000048.1, forward strand.
ATCATCGACTATTATTTTACGCCCCGCAACCTGCTTTATAGTCGCAATGCAGGCGTAGAATGGATTGGCAACCTGCGCGATATCAAGCCCTTGGGCTTAGGCGTTAACTTCTCGGTGGTTTACAATTACAGCCTTTACCATCAGCAGGGCGAACGCGTGGGCACGTCTATCGACCTCGACAAAGAGGCCGTTTCGGGCATCTACGCTCCTACGAAGAACAGTTCGCACGAACTTATCTCCACCCTAAGCCTCACCAAACAGATACCCACCCTTGGCTTGATATTCAACCTGCGCTTACAAAACTTCTGGTTCAGGCACTTCAATCGTCATGGGTTCGACATCTATCCCATCGGCTATATCGACCAAAACTTCCGTCGTGTGTACCTCGACGAGCAGCAACGAAAGGACATTCGCTGGACGTATCTGCGACTAAAAGACAACGAACCCGTAAATATTTCGCAGCCAATCATCGTCCCCAATTGTCATCTTCGCGTGTCTAAGGAGATTGGCAAGCAGCTACGCCTGTCGTGCTATATAAATAATGTGTTCAATTATCGCCCTTGGGTAGAACGCCAAGGCGAACGAATATACTTTAATCAGCCACCAACGGTGAGCATGGATGTTAGCTACAAGTTTTAGTTAGTCTTATCCGCTGCTCGCCAAAAGCGACACAAACAAACAATAAATACATAACAAAATGAAAAAAACAAAACATTGGGGCAACCGTATCGCCCTATTTATGATGATGGTCATGCCCATTATCTTCACTGCTTGTAGCGAAAATGACGCACCCGAAGTGTCAAGTGCATCGGTGAAAGTAAGCGTTAAAATCGACAAGGCTTTCGAGAAAGCGAAAGCCCAAAAGGTTGCAATTACCTTGCGCAACACCAGCACCGGGAAAGAAACAGCTTACGAAACCACCGTCAACGGCACGGTGCAGTTGCCCAATCTGCCTGTAGACATGTACGATATAACGGCTAGCTACACCCTGCCTGCCAGCGAATACAACGAAATTACAGGCGAAAAGAGCACCGAAGATGTGCTTTTCTCGGCCGCTGCAACGGGCGTACAACTTCAACCCAACAAAGAAACGACTATCAATTTGGTGCTAACCACGTCCACAACTGATGATTTCGTTCTCAAAACGATATACTATGCAGGGTCGGATAGCAAGAAAGCAGCAGGCGAAGACGATCGTTTTATCGAGATCTACAACAACTCTTCGCGCACACTTTATGCCGATAGCCTTTGTTTTGCACTCACAACGATGAACCGTTACGGCTTTTTGGCCGATGGAAAGCCGCATCCTTACAAGGATAAGAATATCTATACAACCCCCAGTGGCGCGTTCGATTGGAGCAAATCAGAAGGTATGGCCGACACGGAAGGCGCAAACAGCAAGTACGTTTACGGCGATGTAGTTATCATGGTGCCTGGTTCGGGCAAGGATTATCCCATCAAACCCGGCGAAAGCTTTATCATTGCGCCCTTCGCACAGAACTATAAACAACCCTTTACCACGTCATCGGGCAAGCAAGTTACACCCGAATGGCCCGACTCAACGCTCGACCTAAGCAAGGCAGAGTTTGATGTTGTGTACCCCGGCTACGAGGTATTGGATAACAAGAGTGCCGCAAATATGGTGATTATAAAGAAAGGTAGTAACAAATACATGCGCCTTTCGCGCAACGGTAAAGAGGGTTACGTCATCTTCCGCCATCCTTCTCCCAGCAAGTTACCCGAATATCGCCGTCCATTTATCGACCCCAAGAAAGGCAGTCACTTTACTTACATGCAAATTCCGAACACATCTATCATCGATGCCGTTGAGGTTATCAACCCCAATGCCGATGGTTATGTGTCGCCAAAGGCTTTCCAGAAGTCGCTTGATGCTAGCTATGCCTTCTCCAAACCTGATAACAGCTTCCGCTGTATCACACGTAAGGTGAGCCGAGTGAATGATGGTCGCCGTATATTACAAGACCTCAACAACTCTGCACTCGACTTTGTTCAGATGATTCCAAACCCTAAGGCGTTTGCCCCAAGCAAGTAACGCCCCATTATAAGCTTCTCCGCCTGCCTGCTTTTGCTATACAGGCAGGCGGAGAATTGCCTATAACGAAATTCCCAAATCAACAACATGCACGCACGTTTATTCGTATCTAGCCTCTTGTTCGGGCTTTTCCACATCGCCTCCGCTCAAGATTCGCTCACGCATTTTGCTGTTCCAACTCCCCAAGAGTGGCAACAGCACCACCAAACCATGGCTTCGCCCCTAGGCATTTACTTGCTACCGGCGCAGAGTTATGGCTATACCTCGGCGACTTTCAGCCACGAACGAGGCCCTTTAATGCGCTTGCAGATACCCGAAAAAGATACGAATCTGCGACTCTCGTCAATGGGCGTGTACACGTCTAAGCGTTGGCGACTATATGGGGAATTTGCCTACAACCGACAATTTGCCGATAGTGTGGGTTGGCTGCTTAGCGAAACGCCACGCCTGGGCATGCCTTACTACTTCGCTTCGCCACGCAAAGGCAACTGGCTAAACGAAACCTACCAACTTAAAGGCGCAGCCAATTACCGCCTTTCGCACCTGTTCGACCTCGGTGCAGCCCTGCAAATAAGGTATCATAAGGGCGCACGCAGCAACGATCCACGTCCCTCTACCGAGAGCTTTTACTCGCGTTATCACCTCAATGTGGGCCTAAACCTCGCCCCCGTGCATATCTCTATGGCGGCAGGAATGGTCTACGGAACAAGCGATAACAACCTGATCTACGTGAACGAGAATAACGATCGCATCGACCGATTGGACTTTATGGCCTACGAACTGATGGGATTTGGCATGCACCGAAAGACAGGTAAGCTGCAAAACCGCGAGATGCAAGCCAACACCTACGGGCACGAGCTGTCGCTGCAAGCCAGCTTCACCTGGAACGAAACAATGCTTTGGGCGCGCGCCAGCCATCTTGCGCAACGCGACAGCATACGCCGAAGCCGAACAAAAAACGTGTCGGCCAACCTCCTTTCCACCTATAACCTCCGTCAAACGCGCATTCTTGCGGGCCTAATTCATTCCCTTTCGCCCGCTCTTCGCCTGCAAACCACAGTTCACGCCCACTTTACTAAGGGCTGGGATAGGCTAGACAACATCCTTGGCGGACAGAAAAACTATGTGTATAACCATCGCGATGTCGGCCTTAACGCTTTGCTCTACCATCGTTTTACCTCGCAGCGGCTCGACCTATTTGCACTCGATGCCACCGCCGAACACGAGAAACGACAAGACGGAGCCACGCAACACACCCTCGTTCGCGATGCTTTCCATCTCGCCGCAGCCTATCGTTCGCAACGTCCCTTGCCTCGAAACTTCGCCTTTTTCTATGGTGCAAGCCAAGCTTTCACCCTGCCCAAGGCCTCGTTAAGCTACCCTTCAACGCAAGAAACGGTGTTCTCTACCCAACTAGCACTTCCCCTGCAACGTTTCTACGCCACGTCTACGGCCAGCACACGCATAGCCTTGGGCACGGCCAAGCGTTTCGCCCACTATCAGCTGACGCTCTCATTGGCCTACCAATTGGGCTATGTGCTTAAAGCCCAACCCACCATTCACGGCACGCGCCACAACTTTGAGGCCGCCCTTGGCTTGGCTTTCTAGCGGGGCACAGTCCTATATCAAACAGCGATAACACCCCTTTGCGGAAATGAAAAAATACCTCCTTATCCTTGCTCTCGCCCTGTTTGCCCTTTCGGCAAACGCCAAACGCACACAGGCAACACTGTCCACCGACCCCAATCTGCATGTGGGCAAGTTGCCAAACGGCCTTACCTATTATATACTTCACAACAACACGCCCCCCAATCGCGCCAATTTCTACCTCGCCCAATGCGTTGGCTCGCTGCAAGAGAGCGACAACCAACGCGGCTTGGCCCACTTCTTAGAGCATCTTTGCTTTAACGGCACGCGCCATTTCCCATCCAATACGCTCGTGGCTTACCTCGAAACGCTTGGCCTAAAATTCGGTCAAAACATCAATGCCTATACCGGAATGGAGCGCACCGTGTATCATCTCAACAACGTTCCCACAGCGCGCTCCTCGGCCTTAGACAGTTGTCTGCTTGCACTTCGCGATTGGGTGTGCGACATTTCGTTATCGCCCGAAGAGATAAATAAGGAACGTGGCGTGATTAACGAAGAGTGGCGACAACGCAATTCGGCCACGGCACGCATGCTACAACGCAATCTCCCGCGCCTTTACCCCAACAGTTTGTACGCTCGGCGCGCCCCAATAGGCTTGATGGAAGTGATAGATACCGTTGGCCCTTCCACCCTTCGGCAGTATTATCACCGCTGGTATCATCCCCAAAACCAAGCAATTATCGTGGTGGGCGATGTGGATGTGGCACGCACGGCCAAACGTATCGAGGTACTTTTCGCCCCCATACGCCCCACCAAGGCCGCGCGCCGACCCGCCATTGTGCCCGTTGCCGACAACGCCAAGCCCATCGTTGTGGTGGATAGCGATGCCGAACAGCGCACCACGCTTGTACAAGTGTTCTGCAACCTTCAATCTCAATGCTTTTACATGCTAAAAGCAATGCAATTGGAAAACATATTGATACGATATCATTCAAAGGGCGATACTATCACACCACAATAGTATCGCTCTTTTTCTATTTTTTTCAGTCCTTCTATCTTCCAAAAAAATGATAAAAGCGACACAAGAAATACTCCATTCATTTTTATCTATGGCGAAAAAATTGTTCTGTTTCGCACCTCTATTTTATATTAGTCGCATATTTATGCAGCAAAAGCTCCGAATTTTAAGTATTTTGGTCGAAAAAACGGCTTATTATTTTAATTTCATTTAAAATCAACAAACAAACAATAATTACGGACTTTTTGTGCTATTTTATTTGCATTGATTTAGAACAAAAGCATTACATTTGCCATACTAAACATAAAAAGTAGAAGAAATATACCATAAAAGATACGTCGACAGAACGAACAATAGGTTTGTTTTGTCCCGATAATTGTATTTAATTGGGGACGATAAGAATAGACGTAGGAGAATAAAAAAATTAATAGAAGAACAAATGAAAAAGAAAGAACGTGCTGATTACACCCAACCAGCGAGTTGGGTTGTATCATGTTATGACGAACCTTTATTGTATTACGCATCGATAAGGGGCAAAGTTAATCCATTTATAGACGGCGGTGAACCTGAAGAGGGCAACCCATCGGAAACCAATCCATTTGAAGATTAACATCATAAACAAAAGATTAAAACAGAATAGTTATGTGTTTTAGGCTGAGAACCTGAAATACTCACTTTCAAAATTAAGACAAACATATTTTATTATGAAAAAACTCACATCATTATTAGCTATTATGATGCTCGTATTTTTCGTGGCTTGTAATAGTGAAAACAATATTATTGATGAACAAGAGCAAGGAACGGCTCTAACTGTCCCTATGTCGTTAGAGCTTACAGGTAATGTAGATAAACCTGTAAACGTGCAAATGATGGCTTTTAAGAGCGACGAAACAACTGGTATTCCTGTACCTCAAAGCCTCAAAAACGTGGGTAGCACTATCAACGTAACATGTATTTTTAAGAGCACAGACGCTTCTCAACCTGTGACAAAGGTGGTTATTCCTTGGACAGTTACATCGGAAGGCGTTCTTGAATTGCTTCCTAAAACAACCTTTAATATGGCCACTGGCACTGATATAAGCAAGGGTACATGGTATGTTTGCGGTGTTATTGGCGGTGTAGTTTCAGGTACTCCTTCAAGAAATGTCACTGGAATTCAATTTAAACGAGTTGCTGCTCGTGCTGTAGCAGGGGCTAATTTCGATGCTGATATCCCTTATGTTTTCACATGGAGAAGACTTACTGCTCACCCTACATCTAACAAATTGCGCAGCGAAAACCCTGTTTCTTTATCTCCATTAGGCACTTTCTCTCGCCTAACTGTGAGCAACAAGACAGGCTTCGGCATTAAATATAAGGGTATAAGAGTGATTACTTCTAATAAAACTGAAGGTAAATTAGACTTGGATAACATCGTTAATTCAACTCTAAAAGATACTCCAAGCAATATCGAAAGCACTGATAAAAGCTACGCATCTACCTTTAAAATCATTCAAACTGCAGGTAAACCAAAGAACTGTAACTTGTATTATGCAGACTATTCTTTCGACGAAGTGCAAGTACAAAACGGTGCTTCTGACCCTGCTTACACTTATATTTGGATGGTTCCTGATGTACAAAAGATTGAGTTTACTGCACCTGGTGGAGTTCAAAAGACCAACTATATTGAAAAGGCTCAAGTGCTTTTACACGCCGCTCCCATCAATCCAAGCGACCCAAGTATCGACATGTTGCCTGTATATGGTACACGTGCATTCTTCACTAACGGTAAAAGTTACTCATTTAAAGGCGTAGCTACTTTCGAATATGCACCTCTTCACTATGTGGCTAAGCGTGATAACTTCGGCACAGACGATAGCTATTCGAGCGCAGACGACGATATTTCTAAGACAATTGCATACGATGTGGAGGAATATGAGCGTAACTTAAGCAATATCCCAGCAGGCTATTACGCTGCAGATAAGGCTAAATGGGCTACTATCTTCAACAACACTTTCAGCTTTATCGGTCTTGCTCCTTTCAGATACGATACTTATCAAAAGGCACCTACACACAGAGTGCTTACTCCATGTAATCTAAAAGAGAAGAAAACATACGTTCATACTTATGCTGGTGCAGCGTTTGAAGACAACTATAGAGGCTTTAACAGCATCACTTATATGATGGGTATGGAGGGTGTTGCAAACAGATTAACTGACAAATCGCTTGGAGCTACCTATTTAGACTATAACACTGTGCCTTATACAGCTGCTTCTTTTGCTCCTGTAAACTATGGTAGCAACGTTAAACTGAGCGACTATCCTATCGCAACCGATAACAAATATCGTTACACTATACGTTGGGAAGATGTGAATTTCAGCCAAAACGACCAATCAGCTCTTAAGCTTAGACAACGCTATTTGGGTGAACATTTCGTGTTAGACCTTGAAGATATTGCTAATGAAAAGTTCTGGGCGCCTCTCGATTCTGACTATCCTAGCGACCTAACACGTATCTTCCCCTACAAAGGTTGCTACGCATTCAATGCAGGAAACGGTCCTTTCATGCCTTATAAGCGTCTACAAGGAGCTATGTACTACGTGAATGAGCCTTTCGATAGAACAAGTGATAACATCGTAGGAAGTGCTACTACAGACACATCTGACTCGTATGCATCTCTCACTTTGCGTGGTAATGGTGGAACAGACAACTATGGTTATGCTTCAGGTTTCAAGTTCCCAATTCGCAAAGGAGCACGTCCTGAGGTGAGAACTGGTGTGAATAGAGGTAAAATTATTGTATGGGAAAGTACTGTAGACTTTATTACTATGAGAGCAGCAGTGCGTCTTTGGAAGATCAACCCAAGCAATCACTAACATAAAGAGATTGCAATGAAAAGATTGAATTAATCCTTTCTAACATAGATAGAGCACCTATGGCAAGTTTAATACTTGTTGTAGGTGTTTCTTTTT
>NZ_CALKQY010000049.1:0-161288 GCF_937990675.1 Hoylesella shahii
CGTAGTAGTAGGCCTCGCCTCCCGAGGCGTCCTCCACCAGCACCAGCCTGCCTGCGCGGTTGTACTTCTCGCCCGGCTTGCCATAAGTGTGGGTGACGCGGTTGAAGAGGTTCTTGGGATAGAGCACCTCGCTTAGCCGTTCGTAGTCGTAGGTGTAGGTGATGGAGGCCTTGTCGGAGATGGTCTTCTTCAGTTCCGCCGTGAGCTTGGTGAGGAGGTTGCCCGCGGCGTCGTAGGTGCAGGTCACCTCGCCCGCGTCGGGATGGTTCACGCGTAGCTTATGCCCAAGCAGGTCGTATTGGTAGGCGGTTGTCTTGCCGTTGGGGTGATGCACGGAGAGCACTTGCCCCACGGCATCATAGTCGTACCTCACCCGCACGTCGCCGCCGCCGGCGTGCTGCACCGTCTCTCGGTTGCGCCCCTTCTCGTCGGTGTAGCTTTCGGCATGTCTGCCCAGCGCATCGGTAACACGCGTCTCGAGCATCGGTTCACCATCGTGGGAAACGATGGAGTAGGCAGTCGTCGTGGTCGCCCCATCGGGCAGCGTCACCTTGGTGGGGCGGTCGTAGGCGTCGTATTCGGTGACGGCTTGCAGGTCGCCCACACCTTTATTATATAGGCCCATGCTGCCGAATGCTTCCTCGGTGGGCCAGTACGCCTTGAGGGTTCGGCCGAAGGCGTCCTGTACGGTGCGGCCGCTCACTATCGACACCTTGTGCGCCGACCCGCCCTTCCATACAACGCCCGTGCGCTTGGTCTGCACGGCGCGCATCAGGCTGTCGGCGAAGGTGCGCGTCTCCACGTCACCCTCGGGGGCGTAGTGCAGCGTGCGCGCCCAGCGGCCTGTGGGATGGTACTCAAAGCGTACGGTGTAGAGCCTGCCAGCGGCCAGCTCCTTCGGGCCAACGATTGCGACGGGCCTACCCACATCGTCGTAAGCATAGTGCATGCGGTTGCCGTTGATGTCGCGTGTTTCGAGCGGTGCGCCCCAACGGTAGTCGTAGTCGGTAGACGAGGTGTAGCCGTAGGCGTCCTTCACACCCGTCACCAGTTGGTGCAGCACGCCGTCGTAGGTGTATTCGTAGCGCATGCGCTGCCCCTTATGGTTCTCGGGCTTGGTGAGTGCGACCAGGTTGCCATAGGCATCGTAGGCCATGTCGTACACCGAGGAGAGCTGTCCGTTGTGCATGGTGATGCGGGTGATGTTGCCCTTGTTGTCCACTTCCGTTGAACGCTCACGATACACCCTGCCCGCCTTGTCCTTCACCGCAATGTGTCGCGGCAGTGCCACGATGTGGCTTTCGCGCAGTTCGTGGTAGGCGATGTCGGCGCGCAGCTCGTAGTTGGTGGCCGTCTCCTTGTAGGATGCGAGGTTGCCGTAGGCGTCGTAGGTGTTGTGCACGGTGGTGCTCATGCTGCCCTGTCCAGCGTTGTCGTAGACCGTCTGCCTAATGGAAACGAGCGCGGGGAACACGCTCGTGCTGTCGTCGCGCTGCCGTACTGCCTCGTAGGTGTTGAGGGTGCCTTGCAGTTTGTTGCCTGCTGCATCGTAGAGCGTTTCGGCGGTGACGAGGTCGTGCATGTAGAGGTTGCGGTTGTGGCCGTACTCAGACACCTGCGTGCGGTATACGGCATTGTTGTTCTGGGTGTCCAGCTGTCTGGTGATGACCTTGGCGAACCCAAAGAAGTCGCGCTCGCGCCTGTCGCGGTAGCCACCCTCGTAGGCGAACTCGTTGCGCATGCGCGTTGCCCCGTTCTCGGCATAACCGCCTGAAGTCTCCACGGCCGACATCACCCAGCGTCGGCCTGGCATGGCGAAACTAGGCATCGTCTGTTGATATTCCACGCGGACGTGTCCGCCGAATGGAAGAGTGACGCTGCGCAAGAGGTTGGTACGGCCAGTGAGGTTGCGATAGGCCTTTAGGCTGTTCTCATTATCACTGAATACAATGTCGGGCAAACCATCACCGTCAATGTCGAGCATCGCCGTTCGAGTACGGTTCACACTTTCGCTGTGCGACCCCTGTGTACTAGGCGTGATGGTGATAACGAAGCCGAAGGGAAGAGGAATGCGGATGGTGTAGGCCGTGCTGGCGTAAAGGGCCACGGAAGAGCCCAAGTCACTTGATATCTCAGACTTGTCTTGCATCTTTACGTCAGGCATGAACCCAACGCCCGTGTTGAACGAGACGTTGAGATTGCCCTTTAAGTCGCGTTCCACGAAGTCTGGTAATCCGTCTCCGTTGACGTCGTGAAATGCCCCCATGCCCATAGTGAGGCTTTCGGTGTCGTTTTGTCCTCCAGAGATGCTAAAGGGACCTCTAACGGGGATACATACCCCCTTCCCGTCACCGTAGTTGTTGTTTAAGGCGTTCGTCATCTTGTTTGTGCCTGCGGGTACAGCAGGAGCTAAGGAATATCCCAAACCATAGCTTACTAGACCATCAGTCAGTACGTCGGGCAGCCCATCACCATTGAGGTCAGTCCAGTCTATTGTCGACATGGATGTGCCGTTTGAGAAGTTACCACTAGCGCCGCACGATGCTTCTGAGATGTTGCTGCTGAAGCTCGCTCCTCCGGCGTTACAGTCTAGCCGTCCCGTTAGAAGCAGACTGGCATTGCATTTGGCTACAGCGGCCTTGGCGGCGTCTGTTTGCTCTTTGAATTTGGCGATGTTGTAAGCACTAGGGTTAAAGCTTAACCCCACGTCGTGTCCACTGTTGCTTGAGTTGCCGTTCGTCGAGGGTAATGGTGCACCGTATTTCTGTACCCTTCCAATCATTCCTGTTTGTTGTGTAAACATTACGGTTATCTTATTTTCTTTGGCTGAGGCCCAGCCCCTCATCCAGTCGGGGTATCCATCTCCGTTGATGTCTGTCACCGAAACGGTAGTTGTAGATTCTTGTGATGATTCGCTTTGGTTAACTCCTGCGCTGGCGCCGAGTGACACGCCTGCCGAGATAGTCGTGCCCGTGGTTACCGATACTGTTTCTTGAACGGGCGCAGGAAGTCCTTCCCCACTAGAGTCGTAATTAGGTACGTCGAGCACTATCTCGTCGGTTCCTAGTCGCGATGGGCGCATGGTTATCCCGCTTACGTATGCACTGTCTGTTGCTGTGACATACTTATTAGTTTTGGCTACGTATGCTAGCGTGAAGAATTTCTGCGAGTTGGCATCGAACGAGCCGTTCTTAACGAATTCTGAAGCCCCTTCCTGGTCTGTTCCTAACGAGGTTGCGTCGGGTGCCCTCATTTCGCTCGGGTTGATAGGCTCTGTGTTATTGCCGTTCCATGCGAACTGTCCCCAACCACGGTACAGCGTACCATAGTCAAGTCTGTTGAAACTGGAGTGTACTGAGGCGTCTATTGTAGCCACGTGTACAGGTCTTCGTCCCACTTCATGTTTTTTACCTAATTTATCTTTCTCGTAAAGGATAGAATCGCGCAGGATTTGTAGTTCAGCCACATGAGCAAAGTTTAGCTCGTTGAGTACGGAGAAGCAGGCTTGCACCTTGCCTGTTGATAGTTTCGTAAGCAAATGATTACCATCGATGATGTCGCCATCTTTTGAAAGCACGTTCATACGCTCCATCTTCAGCTTTCGGTGATAGATTAATGTTCCATGATTATCTTTCAGCGTGAGGTAAACCGTGGCCGTATCAGTATCTTTGTCGGATTCTCGTGTTACCCTTAAATTAGGTACTAGAACTAATCTATCTCCCCAAGTGGAGTCGCTTGGAGGTAGGCTCACGAGCGTATCGATTGCCGCCGCCACAACCTTGTTGTACATTGTACGTTGTGGTGCGATGATGTATTCGGTCGTGTCGGTGTGGAATATTGGCGCCCATTTTAAAGCTTGCCAGTCGATAGGGCTGTTTGCTCTAGCGATGAAGCTTACGGTTTGGCATGCTTTTGCAACAGATTGGAAACTCCCTTCGAATTTTCCCGAAGCAACAGTGTCTGCGGGTAAGTGTTTGCTTGCTATCACTGTTTGTTTCCCAGTACTGTCTGTCCTAATCACGCAAAGCGTAATGTCGTCGCTTGTTTTGAGTTTGCTAAACCTACCCGAATAATGCACTTCACCATTTACGGACAGCGGGGCAGTTGGGGCTTCGCCACTGATTGCATCTTTTGAATGTCGATAGTGTGTGATATCTGTTCCTGCATAGGTTTTGACTTTAGTATGGGTATAGATAATTTCGGGGTCCCAATCCACAGCATCGCCTTCGCCAGAATTTTTTGCACTCACCCGGAACAATAGGTAGTCGCCAGGCCATACGTGCAAGGACTTCTCGGGAATAGTCACCTGCCCCGACTGTAATAATGTGTCCCTCCATAGTACGTAGTCGTTGTGCTGTATGCTCAGGCTTACGCCGTCGCCCTTTGGAGAGGGTTTAACCACTGTTCCCTTAATCTTCACAGTTCCCTTGTACGGTGCGCGCCACAGTCTTACAATGTCGTGTAAAGGATGTTCGCGTTCCATCTGCTCCCTGATGGTCTTCCTGTCAGGAATGAAAGTTGAGTCCAAGTTGGTCGTACCACCTCCTATAGGATTGTGCGTTCCACCGCTTGTGGGGCTGAAGGTCACTGTTGACCCATCGCTGTGGTTAAAGTGTACCACGCCGTTGTGAGCTATATCTATGAGCCCATCGGCGTTGAAGTCGTGGAAATAGGTTTTGTTTCTGCTTCTTTCGGTGGTTCTGCTATAGGAAGCGCCAGTACTTATGGGTCCGATTCCAGTGGAGAAGTTAATACTCCACGTGTTGCTAGTGACCGATCCCTCGGTAAAGCTAGAAATGCCCAATATGCGCTTCGCCTCTCCGAACAAGGGGTGGGCGAGGTCGCGGTTTAGATTGGGTCGGTAGTATATGTTGCCATCTCCGTCCTTAAAAACCTTGTCAGGCATGCCATCTCCGTTTATATCGACGAGTGTGACGTGCGCCTTGTTTTCTGTTTTGCTGTACGAGAATGAGGGACCTGCTCCACCTGAGGCTGGCCCCCATCCGCCACCTACCATAACGCCACCACCTAGTGTGTTTCCCTTTGCCGAACCTCCACCCAGCAGTGACAGGCTTTCGTCAAAGTGTCCGAAGTGAGTTTTCACAAGATTACCATAATAATCTTGTTCAGCTGTGTATTCTATGGGTTTCTTCGAGAACATTCCGTCTTTCACATCGTTATAGTATTCAAAGCTCTGAGCAGCCACTCTTTCCCCTTTAGCGTCGTTCTGCACAATGCTATCAAGAAGAGTTTTGGCGAATGGTCCTTCGTGGTGGTGTAATGTAAAGCTTCGTATTGGTTCATTATTAAAGCTCACCTCCACGCGTTGGAGTAATGCATTATCGGTTTGCAGTATGCGTAGTCGTCCGCTTCTTACGGCATCTTTACGTGTTCCCGAAATATATTTGAAATTCACCGCATATGGTCCTTCATTGTCAGCATGTCCAGTATAGCGATAGGATTTGGGATAGAGGGTACTGTCACGGTGCTCGTATGTGTAGGAAACAAAATTGCCATGAGTGTCTACTGTACGGTATAATGCCCATCGCACAATATTGCCCTCACCATCTTTTATAACAGCATTGTCAACGCTTTTTCCATCAATCCCCCCGAAATAAGATGTGGTTCCGTCTTTGGATGTAACCTCCCAAGTATAGTTGGTGGGCGAATCGCCTTTGCGTATGATGCGCGCAAAGCTGCCTTCAACCAGTGGGTAGAAACGCTTGTTAGGCTTTCTTGCAGTAGGTTCGGTTTTACGATAGGTTCGGTCGCCCAGTTTTGTACCCATCAGTAGGTAGCTTTCGCTCTCGTTGTTGGGGTCGAAGCGTGGCACACCCCAGCGTGTTTCGATGTCCACGCTCTGCACAGGCAAGCTCCACCCGTAACCCACATAAGAAGAACCGCCGTCGCTGCTGTATTGCAGACCGACGCTAGGTTGCATACCAGCGCGACCCTTGGGTAGTTCAAAGGTGTAACCCAGTGATGCCGTTCCGTTTTGGTTGGGTGTGGGTGCATTTACTGTGGCTATGCCCGCTGCAGGATCAGCCGCTTTGAGTTCAGCTATACCTGTAGGAACATAGTTTTGTGTTTCAGGACTCTCGGGTACTTTAATGATACCATTGATTACGTCGGTGAAATGTGATGTTTCGGCCGTCACCACCTTCTGCACTTTATCCAGGGCTTTATGGCGAAGCATTGTCCACTTGCCTTGCAGTTCGTCATAGTAATAGGTGTGTATATCGTTTGCAGTATAACCCTCTGGGATGAGTGTGCTATCGTAGGGCACTGTTATGGTGGCTGGTTTGTGCACGAAGTGTTCGCCATGGGGTAGGAGGCGATAGCCTGCCACTCCATTTTTCAACGAAACGGAAACAGACGCATTTCTATCGCCCGTAACATTAACCATACCAGCCGGTAGTGTGGGTAGTTCATCTTTAACTAGTGGTGTTACACTAAGTATTTTTGAACGGTCCATGCTTCCTTGTGGCACGCGAAGCTCGGCATGTCCCACGCTTAAAGAGTCGGCCATGTTGTGAGCAAATAATTTGCTCACTGTGCGGTGATGGAAATGTTGCCAACGCGACAATGCTTTATTCTTTTTCGTAATTGGTTGAGTCTGTGCGTTGCTTATGCCATTTGTTTCTTTAAGAATGGTTGTTGTTGGCGTTTGTTTAGCTTTATTTTGGATAGTATGTTTCGCTGCGTGCGGTGATTTTTGGATTAGTTCGCCGAGGGCAGGTGATGTGTGCCTACCATCGTTACAGGATGCGAGTGTCATTAGTGTGATGACAACGATCGATGTGATGCGTGTAAATCTTTTCATGTGCGCTTTTGGTTTGTAGTTCCGAATTTGGTATATAGGTTATCTTCTAATTATTTTTACGCTTCGCTTTGTCCCACGGCTGAGCATCTCGAGCACATAAGTACCAGCTACAGGTAGGTAAAGGCGTGTGGCGTGATAGTTGTCGGCGTCGTGTTGCTCAGTTTGTAGCAGCGCGCCATTGGGAGCGTAAAGGCGTAGCACGAGTGCATCAAGTTCAGTCAGCTCTACGCGCACATTTACATATCCGTCTCGCGTGGGGTTGGGCGATACTTCATAGCGAGAGAAATTATCGCTTGCAATTGTTGTCACGTTCAGGGTGCGTAGGGTAGAGCAGCCGCTTTCGTTGGTTAGTTCTATAGTATATACCCCATTCTCGTTAAGTGTTACACGCTGACCGTCCATGTATGTTCCGGCAGGACTTCGCCAGCGGCAGGTGTAGTTGCCTTTCGTTTGCAATTGGTAGATGCGTTCTGCACCTTGAACGAAACGTACATCCTCTAGTTCGGGAACGTCAGGTAAGTCGGCATTGTAAACCATAATCTCATTAGTGAGGCATTTACCACTGTTGTCGTGAATAGTAAGCACGTAGTTGCCTTGTACAAGTGCCGGAATGGTTACAACGCTGTCTGGTGTTGTTAGTGTGTAGGCAGGTTTGCTGTCGAGGGTGGTGATTACACGATAAGGAGGTTTGCCACCCGTAAGTTGCACCCTCATTAGCCCTTTTGCCCCTGTTGAGCATTGAGGTTGAACCATATCGATGGTCGAGAAAAAGTCGCTTGCGATACGTAGCGTGAAGAAATTCAAGCCCACGTCGGTGTTTAAACCCGAGAAGATAAGACTGTCGCCCCGTCCCATGCGAGCCTTGTAGTAACCCACCTGCCCTGCTGGGAACTTACCCGTTCCGCTCCTGTCGATGGCTAAGTAATAGTTTTCACCCTTGGTAAGCGGTTCCAACTGGCGTATGCTGTGCGTATCAAATGTCAAGACCATGTTGGTTACAGATGCGCCTGTGGTTGTGGCAGCCCATCGGCGTTGCATCCACTTACCTTTTCCCTGGTCTGAAGAGAATGCCACTCTCTTGGCATTGTCGCCCCAAAGAACACTAGCACCTTCGGCCATTGTCTTTGTAGACAGTTGAACAACAGCTTCACCCTCGCTGCTTGCACTCGACGTTTGACGTAAGCGTGATGTGCTGTCGTTAATAATGCCTGCTACACGGTGGTTGTAGCTCTTGAGACGGGAATAATTACGTATGACTGTACCTTTAGAATTGAAGTACGAATGGGTTAATGTAACGCCATGGCGCAGAGCCAAAGCACTTTCTACGCGCATGCGCTCGGTAACCGAAAGGGCTCGTGGGTACACAGCGTATTCTGCCATTCCTTCTTTCAATATCCCAACCGGTAATCTATCTTTGGTTGTACCACCAATAACGAGCGTTCCGCGAATGCCATTCGCAGCCGATGTAACATAGGAGTACAGCCGTAATGAGGGCAATGTGTCGCGTCCTATATAATTCATAAAAGTGCCACGAGTGAGGTCGGCCGTGCGAGCGGTGGTCTGTACAAAGCGTGTTTTGCCATCTTTTGTGCTCACGTTCCATAACAACTGTTCGCTGCCTTGTCGCACCTTACCTACACCAACAAAGGTCATACCTTTGCCACTGTTGAGCAATATTGGTGAGGTGTCGCAACCCAAGCCCCATCTTGCATAGCCCGCTACGCCACCGGGAGCATATCGCGATGATTGATTTACAACCTGTGCCAGTACTCGATGCAAAGGGATTGATAAGGCAAACAATAGGGATAAGGCTATTACCGCAATACGATATATAGATTGTTTCATGATTATTTTGATTGGAAAAAGCATTGGTGAGGATTATAAAATAAGTATTGAGTATTAGCGAGTGCTTTTTAGGATGTGCTTTATAGGAATGGTGTAACCCACAGTTAACAAGAAGAGATGACAATTGTTTCTTGCAGGGTGGTAGCCATAAGGATTGTCGTTGGTTTTAATAAGGTCGGTTAGGCCATAACCATATTGTAGAGATGCTTCAATACCATTTTTAAACGAAGAGTAGCCCACTTTTACTAAGGGTGTGGCCTGTGGTTTTGCACGCAGTGTTTCCCTTAGGTGAGCTTGGATTAGTTTGTCTGCCGAGGCTAACATGTTTGGTCGGTCGCTTGTGAAATCTAAGCCTCCAGGATTGGTAGGTAAGGCAAGTGCTACACCCGCTCCCATATAAAAGTTGTCAAGGAGATAGAGGCGTAGTGCCACCTGCGGGATGATTACATGGTAACGAAACATTGTTTTCTCGTGGATATTGCCCACTTGTTTGTGTTCCACTAGGTTGGCAGATAGCCAGGTGTAGTCTGCCGCTAGTTCTACAGCCAGTCGGTCTTGTCGTAATAATACGAAAAGCCCTAGAGTGGGGACGGTTGAACCATGTTCTTCTAATGTGTAGTGTGGGCGTATGCTGTAGTCTTCAATCATCTCTCCAAGGGCTACGATGTTTGCATATCCTGCACCAGCCCTTATACCGATGCGCGACTGAGTATGACTCTTGTATCGAGCAGAGAGCCGTTTAGCAGGCTTGTGTTCAGACTTGGTTTTACGTTTCATCGTGTCAAGTTCGTTTACAATAGTTGGGAGTTCTTCTTGATGCTCTGCTTTTTGTTCTGATAAAGGTGCAGGTTGCGACTCGTTCGGTTGTTCGGACTGCTGTAGCGAAGAACGTTCGGTTTGCTCGCGCTTCGTTGGCATCACTTTCGCCATGCTCTTGTCTTCTGGTGTTATGGTCTTTTTAATCGGATTTCGTTTTGCAGGCTGTTCTTGGTGTTGAGTCTTTCCCTTTTTTATTTTTCTCCTTTGTTTTATAAGTCTACCCGTTTTGTTTTGAGTAAAGGCAAACGTCTTTTTAGTGCAGCGTTGTACAGCTACCTGGGATAATGCCGTTTGCTGGAGGGCTGGTGATGTTGGCGTTTCTGTGGCTTTTTGTTTGCATACTCGTAGGCACAGTAGGAGTGCAAGGAGCACGCCTAGGATGATTATAATGCGCCACTTGTTATGGTGGTTATTGGAGGTAGGATTATTTGTGTACATGTTAGGATAGGTGGATAAATAGAATAAGGTGCGCGCGCAGTAGAAGCAAATCAACGTGCTGTTATTTATGTTCTTTTCCAGTTCGTAGGACAAGAATTTAACGACTAGGCAGATTCATATCCAACTGAGCTATTGGTTTCGGGATGAACAAAAGCTTATTTCCTATAATAGTTCCATAGTAGTTGGAAATTCATCGCCATTAAAGAGGGTGATTGTTAATCTTAAAGAAAAGATAGCGTTTATAATATCCTCTGGCGGTGCTGTGCTATCGTGAAGTATCATTTAATGTCTATCACATACGCCACCGAGAGTTCAGCTTGCCAGTTGTGGTTGGAATATTCTACCCAGTTGAAAACGTTAGTCTCGGTTTTGATGGTGCTGGCAAGACTGTAATGAAATCGAAGGTCGATACATAAACCAGAGTGAAAATCGTAACCCACGCCACCGCCAAGCGAAGCGTCTGGACGCCCTTGCAGTTTGCTTTGCATCACTCGTTCCGTCTCTTCTAAGCTAGGATACTTCCATTTTGTAAATTTCTCATCCTCTTGGTTGCCCGTGTAACTTAGATTTTGGGGTGATAGGTTCGCACCGAGGCGTCCACCAAGCGATATATGTAGTGTGTTCTTCTCCTTGAAGGGGTAAAGATTAAAGTAGGAGGCTATTCCTAAGTGGTGATATCGTGCAGAAAGCGTATAGTTTAATTCGTTCTTATCGTCGTATCGAACGCATGCCGTTCTGTTGTAATAGGTGATACCAGCTTCAATGCCCCATAGATTTCCTTGGGGTTTGTAGAGAAAATACAATTCGGCTGTGGGAACTACTTGTAACCGTTTACGAAAAGTATAGTTGGAGTAATACTCCTCACTCACAAGTATGTGCTGCACGTTTGAGTTTGAGCTAATGCCACAACCCAACCGCAGGCCGACATGAAAGTCATAACGTTGAGCTGATACAGTTAAACTGTTGAAGCAGCAAAAGAGTGTACATATTATTAAAGGTCTCATACACATGATAATGGTTAAATTTGTCTAGATTTTTAATAAGAATATCGTGTTGCAAATTTATTAAATGTAAATTAAATAGCAAAGACTTAAGTGTTATATTTTTACAAAATACCAAAGAAAAATCAGTTTTTTATAATGTTGCGGGGTTAACTAAGTTGATGATGCTGAAAGAGAATATTATTTTGTTGTTGGTGCGTAGTTCAACCTATCGTAAAAGAAAAGACGGATAGCCTCTCACCCTATTAAATATAATCAAGTGAACTTTTCTTTCTTAATACAATTATGATATACAAATGTCAAGATAATAATAACAGTATCAAAGAAATATAAAGGAAAGGTGGATTATATTGTTTGATTCCTTCTTGAAAGTACTGCCTACTAGATGGAAATAATAAGAAAGACCAGTGGCCAGTAAACTAGCGATAGCTATACCCTAATAATATTCTCTACCCAAGCTCAAGTTTAAATGGTGTAATAACTTATTGGGAGATGGAACTATCCCAACAGGGAATAGAAGCAAGCACCTGCAATCGCACACTTTTTCGTAGACAGGTTTTATCAGCACTTCGCACAGGTCTTTATACTTTAGTTTGTTATTCACTCATCAATAATTCAGAATTAAATTGTTAAAGAGGTAAATAAATTTTACAAAATAGATTTTCCAATCGAACTATTCTAGAAAGAATTTCCTCTTAAAAACCACGAAAACGACGTTTTTTGTGGTGAAATTTCACCATGCATCAAGGTCTTCACTCTTCAAATTTCTCCATTTACTGGGTTTTTACTTTTCTATTTCGATAAAAATTGCGCGTTTGTAGCTTCCCTAAAATACAAAAAAGTTACCCGAAAAGCATCTTGCAGTTTTGCGATTTGCACCAAAACGCATCGCAATCTCCTACAAAACGCACTGCTAACTCCTACAAAACGCAAGGCTAACTCGTGCTAAACGCAAGGTAAAATGCAGCAAAACGCAAGACTATTTGCTGCAAATAGCTCCAAAAATGGGCGAAAAGTGGTATAAAACCCCTTTTTTAAGGAGTTTTTTACGGTTATCGATAAAAACAGTTTGGTGGCTTAGATTTTGCACTTAACCCCACATTTAGTGGCAAAACCATGCAAAATAAAGGAGATTTTGCACCTTTTAATATGAAAACGTTTATATATCAGATAGTTACAAACTTTAAAAATACGCGCATTTTTTGCCCCATCGTCCAGAATTTCTGTGTGGACGGCACTCATAATGTTAAATTTTGGTATAGATATTTTACAATTTCTGGAGCAGTAACACGTCACTGCTGCTTTGTTGAAATCGCCCATTGTAGCACCTAAAGATGTAGTGCATTATTGAACATATAGGCTAGTATACATCTGAAAGTATAGTCAACAATGCCAAAAGAATATCCTGAATAAGATGTAGAGAAGCAACCAAGAGACGAGTAGGAAGCAAGAATTGGAGATATAGCACAGTATGAAAGAGAGCATCTTTGACTAAACTAATCTTGAGCGTCTAAATCCCATCTTTTTTCAATTTCTTCAATTTACGTTTGGCCTCGGGAAGTTCGGGCCATAGTTCCAAAGCCTTTTCATAATTCCTGATAGCAGCTTGTGGCATGCCTTCTTTTTCCGACTCTTTTCCCAGTAGCATGTATTCAGTAGCCAGTCGTTTAAGCTGTTCTGCCCGTTGCTTTTCTAAAGCGCGTGCCTCTTCTAGTTGTTCT
Source organism: Hoylesella shahii (assembly GCF_937990675.1). Taxonomy (NCBI): domain Bacteria; kingdom Pseudomonadati; phylum Bacteroidota; class Bacteroidia; order Bacteroidales; family Prevotellaceae; genus Hoylesella; species Hoylesella shahii. The sequence goes on from NZ_CALKQY010000049.1 coordinate 12,648, forward strand.
TTTAAGTGGTTGATAACGTTCAACTTTTTTCGAATAAGCCTTTTGGCGGTAGGTTTCTCGATGTCGTAGCGACTATGAATGGCAAGAAAAAAGTTATCGATGGCCGCTTGCATATCTCCCTTATCAAATGCAGCGATGGTGTCGACATACTGTTTATCAGCTTTACTTTCTTGTAATGCAGTATTAATAATGTTGAGGTTATTATAGTTGCGTGCAAAGTTAGTAACCTCTGTTCGCACGAAGATGTTCTCTCTACGGATGGGTTCCTGCAAACTGATACCCTGCAAAGAGGTGCAGCGTGATAGAGCAACATAGGTTTGTCCTCCAGCAAAAACCCCACCAGTAAAATCAATTTTTACATTGTTAAAGGTTAGACCTTGGCTTTTGTGTACGGTGATAGCCCATGCCAAGCGAAGGGGGAATTGTTGATAGCTGCCAATTTCCTCTTCTTCAATTTTCTGTTCTTTCTCGTTGAAAGTGTATCTTACGTTCGACCAAATTTCTCTTTGCACGTCGAAATCTCGCCCATCTTCTGTTCGTACATATATAATACCATCTTCTTCGTCGCCAAAGCCAATGATAGTGCCTAGCGTGCCGTTCACCCATCTCCGTTCTTTATCGTTCTTAATAAACAGCACTTGTGCGCCCGTTTTTACTTCCAACTCCATGGGTGTGGGTAAACTGCTTTCAGGAAACTCGCCTTCGATGTGTCCATAAAATATTGTTGGCTGGTCGGGTAGGGTGTTAAGTTGTTTTTCATTGATATAGTCAACCGTGTCTCTACGTCCCGAAAGGGTGATGGATAAACGCCCTGCTTCGGTCCCTATTTCGGCATTTACCTGAGCATTAAGCAAACGCAGGTCGCTATCCGACACATGCGATGTGCGTATATGGTCGAGCAGAGCGATAAATTGTGTATCTCTTTGCCGATACACCTTTTTCAGTTCCACGGCAATAAGCTGCATCTCTCTGAACACCTGGGCGTCGAAAAAGAAGTTAGAAGGGTAGAAAGGGCGTAGCAGTTGGCGTTCTTCTTCTTTAATAACGGGTTCAAGCTGATAAATATCGCCAACCAAGAGCAACTGTTTTCCACCGAAAGGTTCGCGCATATTGCGGTTATAGATGCGTAGAACCTTATCAATAAAGTCGATAATATCGGCTCTAACCATTGAAATTTCATCGATGATGATTAATTCCACTTCGCGTAACAACTTGGTTTTTTCACCATTATATTTCAGTGTGTCGCGAATGTTTCGATTAGAGTATCGTTTATCGTTGGGCAACAAGGGATGGAAAGGCAGTTTGAAAAAACTATGAAGAGTGCTTCCACCAGCATTAATAGCAGCAATACCAGTAGGTGCGAGTATGATGTGTTTCTTTTTAATCGTGGCCGCTATATGGCGCATAAACGTGGATTTACCCGTGCCCGCCTTTCCCGTTAGGAAGAGCGAGCGACGGGTAAACTGTATAATCTGGAGTGCTTTTTGCATCTCCTCGTTCTCTAAATCTATTTGGTTGGGCGTATCGTTGTTCACGTTTAAGCGGGTGAAGTCTGTTTTAGGATGGGTAAAATAAAGTCTGTTTGTGTTGACTAGTCTTTCACCGTATATTTTAAATCCTTATGGTTTACAGCGTTTTTGACACGGCAATCAGAATAGTGAGGTCTCTAAATGGCTTTTTGTTTGTGTCTCAACAAGCCTTGTGTTAAAAGCTTTGGCAGTGCTTAATGCCTTTGATTGTTTAGAGCTTATAGCTCGTCGAGATTTAGAGGTTGCTCAGTGGGCTTAATCTTTCTTTTGTCTATGCCCGGTTCAGAGGGGACGAGGTCTCCTGGAGTAATCTCTTTGATGGGGTTTCCGTTACCATCCAGAATGATAAGGCCCCCGCCCCCGGCACTGTCTGTTTCTGTTGTGTCGTTTTTAGCGTGCGAATAGTAGCTAGCACACAGGTACATGTCGCGTGTAATGTCGGCATCCCGTGGCTTTCCAAATTTACTATGATATTGTTTAAAGGCGGGATCGCCAAGCACCGATTGTAAGAAATAGCCACATATAGGCAATGCCGTGCGGCTTCCTTGGCCAAGAGCACCTGTGCGGAAGTGTATGCTTCGATATTCGCCACCAACCCAGGCACCCACCACTAGTTTAGGAGTAACGCCCATGAACCAGGCGTCAGAGTGGTTGTTAGATGTACCAGTCTTACCACCAAAGTCGGTATCGCGGAAATTGCTTACATATCCCCATAGGCTTTGAGAAGTACCACCAGGTTCGCGCATACCACCCATTAGCAGTTGCTGCACAAGGAAGGCACTTTTATAAGGCACAGCCTGTTCGGTAGCAGCTGGCCCTAGATACACTTCATGGCCGTCTTTGTCTTCAATTCTGGTAACAAGCACAGGGTCATGGTGCATACCATCGTTGGCAATGGTGCAATAAGCATTGGTGAGTTCAAGCAGATTAACGTCGCTTGAGCCAAGTGCAAGCGAGGGAGCATCTTCCAAAGTGCTCTTAATACCCATTTTTTCGGCAGTCTCGATAATGCGTTTGATGCCCATCTCCTGACCCAAGCGCACGGCCACCGAGTTGATACTCTTAGCAAAAGCTGCTTTTAGCGGCATAGAGTCGCCCGAGAACGAACCATTAGCGTTAGAAGGAGTCCATGTTACCACTTCTTGTTTTTTCTTGTCGTAAACCTGCATCGAGATATATTCGTCGCGTCTCTTGTCGCAAGGGGTGAGTCCTTGGTTCATGGCTTCGGTGTATACGAAGAGCTTAAAGGTAGAGCCAGGTTGGCGCATAGCTTTAACCTTGTCGTACTTCCACGAGTCGAAATTAATGTCGCCCACCCAAGCTTTCACTGCACCTGTTTGTGGTTCCATGGCCACGAAGGCGCAGTGCATAAAGCGAACCATGTAGCGTATCGAGTCCATTGTAGAGATATTCATTTCAATTGAACCCTTAGCATAGTCGAACAGTTTAACTTTATGCGGTTTATTTAGATAATAAGTGATAGAATCTGGTTGGTTAGGATATTTCTCTAGCAGCCAGTTATATACAGGTTGTTTGCGTGCGATGCCCTCAATAAAATCAGGAATAACCCTTCCACGCTCGTCAATCCAAGGGTCGTTTTTGCCCCAGTGGTTATTAAAGTTTTGCTGAACCTGCCTCATTTGCTTAGTGGCAGCCTCTTCAGCATATTTTTGCATACGGCTATCCAGTGTGGTGTAAATTTTCAAGCCACTGGTATATAAGTCGTATCCATTAGCCTCACACCAGTCTTTGAGGTAATCGGCCACAGCTTCCCTAAAGTAGTTGGCTTTTCCGTCATAGTTGGTTTCAACGCTGAAGTTAAGCTTGATAGGTTTTATCGACAGGGTGTCGAAGGCCTCTTGCGAGAGATGGCCACGCCTCACCATGTTAGCCAACACAGTGTTGCGCCTTTTCATGCTGTTTTCGGGATGTGTTATGGGGTTGTAAGTGGTGGTAGCTTTGAGCATACCTACAAGCGTAGCAGCCTGTTCGGCTCTCAAATCTTTCGGTGTGGTGTTAAAGTAGGTTTTGCATGCTGTTTTAATTCCGTAGGCCGACGAACCAAAGTCCACCGTGTTAGCATACATCGAGAGGATGGTGTTTTTATCGTAGCTCATTTCCAGCTTAGTGGCGATAATCCATTCTTTGGTTTTCATGATGAGCATACGAATGCCAGGGATTTTGCCCAGCAGTCCCGTAGAATATTCGGTGCGCACCCTAAAGAGGTTTTTAGCCAGCTGTTGTGTAATGGTAGACGCGCCACGTCCATCGCCTTTTGTGATGGCATCCTTGGCGGCAGCAAACATACCGATGGGGTCTACGCCCCAGTGGCTATAGAAACGTTCATCTTCGGTGTCGATAAGCGTATTCCAAAACACGGGGTTAACATCAGCGTAAGCCACGGGTGTGCGGTTTTCGTTGAAATATTTGCCAATGAGTTTTCCATCGGCACTATAAATTTCGGATGCTTGTGCAGAAATCGGGTTGTTGATGGTGGACCATCCTGGCGACTTACCGAAGAGCCAAAGGAAGTTGATGTCTACCATACCGAGGTATAGCAAGAACGCGATGAAAGCCGACACAAGGGCCACGCCGCCTTTGAAATACCACTTGCGGCCGGCATATAAGCCTTTGTACCATTTCCAAGATGCCTTTAACTTTGTGGCGCACCATTTGGCGCCTTGCACTATTTTTTTACGCATAGTTATGTGTTGGTTGGTTGACAAGAGCGCTTTCAGCCCATGTTGAGCATTCACTATGGCGCTCAAGGCTTAAGTTTCTCTTACTGTTAGGCTCCATCCTATAAGTTGTTCGTGTCTTTTTAGCGTTGGTTCAACATTTGGTAGCCCATTGCAAAATTACTGATTTAATCTGTTATCCCGACAAAAGAGTCGATGAAATTTGTAATTTTTTCTGTATCGTTGGGGTCGAACCATGTTATTTCCGTGTCTTTTTTAAACCAAGTAAGTTGTTTGCGCATATATCTTCGCGTGTTAGACTGTATTTGCCTGATGGCCTCTTCACGAGGAATATAGCCATCGAAATAAGCGAACATCTCTTTATAACCCACGGTGTTGAGCGAATTAAGTCCTCTAAGCGGGTAAACGCGTCGCGCCTCTTCTTCCAATCCCTTGTCTATCATTTGCAGCACTCGTAGATTAATGCGTTCGTACATCACATCGCGTTCACGGTTAAGGCCAATTTTCAAGATGTTGAACGGCCGTTGTTTGTGCACTTTTTTACGATAAGAGGTGTATGTGTTACCCGTCATGAGACAAATTTCTAAAGCATGGCACACCCTTCTTGGGTTTTGTTTGTCTACAAAGTCGTAGTGTTCAGGGTCTAGTTGCTTCAGCTTTTGTACGAGTGCATCCAGTCCTTGTTTGTCAAGCATTTGCTTTACGTGAAGTCGGGTGTTATCGTCTACGGTAGGAATATCGTCAATGCCATGGCAAACAGCATCAATATACATCATGCTTCCGCCAGTCATCACAGCCACATCATTGTTTTGGAAAAGCGAGTCCAATAAGTTAAGCGTATCTGTTTCGAAGCAAGCAGCGTTATAATATTGGTCAAGTTTGAGGTTGCCCACAAAGTGGTGAGGCACCAATTGTTGTTCTTCGTGCGTGGCAGCAGCTGTGCCAATGGGCAGTTCGGCAAACATTTGGCGAGAGTCGGCACTAATAATGTGAGCGCCATAGCGTTGAGCTAAGTTGAGACAAAGAGCCGTTTTGCCCACGCCTGTGGGGCCAAGCACAACGATAAGTGTTTTCATATTACTCCTTATTTATATATAATGGTAAAGAATAGCCATCTAACATCAGTGCTATCTTACCGTTATGTGGAAGCAACCTTGCTTCACCTCATATTTAATATAGCAGCGTTCGTTTAGTCTTAGGTCGTTAAGCACTTCGCTCATCACCCACTTTAACGTGTCGTTTCTCACTTGTCGGCGAGTGGGTCCATCAGGTGCTTGCACCGTTTTATACCTGTTATAGGCAATATCGAATGTTGTTCCGAACCTATGGCAGCTGTTTTCAGATGCATTGCCATTATGGCCACGTAGTTTTTTTACGTCAGCTTCGCTTCTTAAAACGCTTGTAACAATGAATTTATGCAAGGGAATACCTTTGATTTGCAAACTATCGAAGAAGTTTCGACCAATGTCGTTAAGCAGCACTGCGGCTCTTGGCACAAGGTAAGGAATGCTGTTGTTGAGTTTATCTACATAGTAATATGGGTTACTAGCCACGTACACCAATTCGCTTTTCCTTCTTTCGGCTTCCTTCCGATCGGCAACAGGCTTAACGCCATACTTGTTAGCCACCTCCAACTGCACATCATTCAGGTCGGGGAAAGCTTTAGAATAATTGGGCACACTAATTATTCTGTTCTTCACGGGCGAGCCATCAGGCTTAAAAAACTTTAGTTTTTTGAGCTTTCCATCAATGGGTTGAAGCGAAGCACGTGGCTGACTTTGGACATCGTTGCTGATGTCTTGCATCTGAGTTTCGCTCTTCTTCTCCTTGTTAGAAGGCTTGGCGATAGAGGGGAAAAATGCTCTTACCACAGCCAGCAAAACAATAGTTGCTGCGAAAGCCTTTAAAAACTGGTTCTTTGTCAATCTCATTGAAAAACGTTTAATTGAGCCACAAAGATAGAAAAAAGTGTTGGGTTATGGAAAGCTTTTTGTAATTTTGCACTAATATTATACTTTAGGAATTAAGACATTGGTAGAGAAGCATATCGTACTTGAAGATATTGACCCCGTAATGTTTTATGGGGTAAACAACGGACATCTGCAAATGGTTAAGTCGCTGTTCCCTAAATTACGCATAGTGGCTCGTGATAACGTGATGCGCGTGTTGGGCGATGAAGAAGAGATGGCTGCTTTTGAAGAGAAGGCTGAAGATATAAGGAGGCATATCCTTAAGTATAACGCCATCAATGAGGAGGATATTCTCGACATCATCAAGGGCAAACGTACCAAAGCTGATGCCGTTAAGGATGTTATTGTATATAACATTACAGGCAAGCCAATCAAGAGTAGAAGCGAAAATCAACAGCATTTGGTGGATGCATACGAACGTCATGATTTGGTTTTTGCAGTAGGCCCTGCAGGAACAGGTAAAACCTATCTGAGCATTGCATTAGCAGTGAAGGCCCTGAAAGAGAAAACAGCTAAGAAAATAATATTGAGTAGGCCTGCTGTTGAGGCAGGTGAGAAGCTAGGTTTTTTGCCTGGGGATATGAAAGATAAGATAGACCCTTATCTGCAGCCACTCTATGACGCTCTTGAAGATATGATTCCAGCAGTGAAGTTGCAAGATATGATGGAGAAGCATATCATACAGATAGCCCCATTAGCATTTATGCGTGGTAGAACGCTTACCGATGCAATCGTAATTTTGGATGAAGCGCAAAACACCACCATGGCTCAAATAAAAATGTTTCTCACGAGAATGGGTACCAATACCAAAATGATTGTGACGGGAGACCTAACACAAATAGACCTACCTAGAGAGCAAAAAAGTGGTTTGAGGGTAGCGCTAGACATATTGCAGGATGTGAAAGGCATTGCAACTGTGAGGTTCGACCAAAAAGATATAGTACGCCATAAACTCGTAACACGTATCGTTAATGCCTATGAGGCATATTACGAGGCAGAAAGAAATAAAGAAAAAGAATAGGATACATCATAAAATATAAATTAAGATGAAAGCATTGACACAAACCGATTTCCATTTTGATGGACAAAAGAGTGTGTATCACGGTAAAGTTAGAGATGTGTACGACATCGATGGCGATAAAATCGTGATGGTTGCAACCGACAGAATTTCGGCTTTTGACGTTATCTTGCCTAAGGGAATACCTTTTAAAGGTCAGGTTCTGAACCAAATTGCGGCAAAGTTTCTTGACCTTACGGCTGATATCTGTCCGAACTGGAAACTTGCAACCCCCGACCCCATGGTTACCGTAGGCCTTAAATGTGAAGGCTTCCGCGTAGAGATGATAATTCGTTCCATACTCACAGGCTCGGCGTGGCGTGCTTATAAGGAGGGATGTAGAGAGTTGTGTGGTGTGAAACTACCAGAGGGAATGAAAGAAAACGAACGCTTCCCCGAACCTATTGTAACGCCCACAACCAAAGCAGACGAAGGGCATGATATGAATATCTCGAAAGAAGAGATTATTGCTCAAGGACTAGTTAGTGCTGAAGACTATGCTGTGATTGAAGACTATACACGCAAACTCTTCCGTCGTGGTCAGGAAATTGCAGCTAAACAAGGACTAATACTCGTAGATACGAAGTATGAATTTGGTAAACGCGATGGTAAAGTGTATCTCATTGATGAAATTCATACGCCCGATTCAAGTCGTTATTTCTACGCTGAAGGTTACGAAGAGAAGTTGGCTAAGGGCGAACCACAACGACAACTTTCTAAAGAATTCTTGCGTCAATGGCTCATCGAACATAACTTTATGAACGAGCCAGGCCAAACGATGCCTGAAATAACCGATGAGTATGCAGAAGAGGTGAGCAATCGTTATATCGAACTATACGAGCACATCACAGGCGAGACCTTTAATAAAGCCGCTGATGAAGCCGATTTGGCTACTCGCATTGAGAAGAATGTAACGGATTTCTTAGCTCAAAACAAATAAATGAAGATGCAGTGAACGGGCTTTCGTGTCGACATCTTAAACCCCAAAGGTGAAAAGATGTGACGCGAAAGCACGGTTCTGTTTCTTAGGCTTGGGCTCGTGGCCTGGCAAACGGTACAATATTAAATAACCTACAGACGAACTAATCGTGTGCGTTCTGCGCCAAACATTCTGCTTCAGGTTATTTGCAACCACTATTTAATGGCACATATCCTCAATGTATAAACAAGAAGAGATAAAACCTTACGCCGAACAAGGCGATAAAGGCGAGCTTGTTGAAAAGATGTTCGACAATATTGCCCCCACTTACGATGTATTAAATCATCGTCTTTCGTGGAATATTGATAAGCGTTGGCGACGCAAGGCTATTGGGCAACTGATACCCTTTGGCCCAAAAGAGATGCTCGACATTGCCACTGGCACTGGCGACTTTGCTATTCTCTCTGCTCAAATGCTAAAACCCAACCATCTTATTGGGGCGGATATCTCGGAAGGGATGATGGAAATTGGACGCCAAAAAGTGGAGAAGGCTCAGTTAGGTAGCATCGTTTCGTTTATGAAAGAAGACTGTATGAACCTCTCTTTCCACAACGAACGTTTCGATGCTGTTACGGCAGCCTTTGGTATTCGTAACTTTAAAGACTTGGATAAATGCTTATGCGAACTGCATCGTGTATTGCGTAAGGGCGGACATCTTAGCATAGTGGAATTGTCTGCACCAAAAAGTTTCCCCATGTCGATACTTTTTAAAATTTATTCGCATACAATTCTCCCACTCTATGCGCGCTTAGTATCAAAGGATAAAGGCGCTTATCGCTATCTCATCAGCACCGTCGAAGCCTTCCCTCAAGGCGAAACGATGGTGGAAATTCTCAAGAAAGCAGGTTTTGAAGAGGTGAAATTCAAACGCCTTACGTTTGGGATCTGCACCATGTACCTGGCAACCAAGTAGCTAACGTGCTATCAAATAATAAAGGTTGCGACAGTTGCGTTGTATTTAGATAGGCAATTTGAATACGAACATTCAGGAAAATTATGGATAAATACGGACTTATCGGGTTTCCATTAGGGCATAGCTTCTCGATTAGCTACTTCAATGAGAAATTCCACAACGAAGGTATCGATGCCGAATACGAGAATTACGAAATAGCAAGTATTGATAGCTTGCCCGAAATTCTCGATACCACACCAAGCCTACGTGGGCTAAACGTTACCATTCCTTATAAGGAAGAGGTGATGAAATACTTGGACGACCTTTCGCCCGAAGCGCGTGCCATAGGAGCAGTTAATGTTATTAGGGTTAGCCATAAGGGTAATAAACTCTACCTGAAAGGTTTTAACAGCGACGTAATTGGTTTTACACGAAGCATAGAATCAATGCTTGAACCTGCCCACCACAAAGCTCTAATTTTGGGAACGGGTGGCGCGGCCAAGGCTGTAGACTATGGTTTGAAAAGCCTTGGACTTGAAACGCTCTTTGTTAGTCGACAATCGCGTAAAGGAAAGGTTATTACTTACGATGATGTTACGCCTGAACTCATTGCCGAATACAATGTTATCGTTAACTGCACACCGCTAGGTATGTATCCAAGAACCGAGGAGTGCCCCCAACTTCCTTACGAGGCGATGGACCAACACACTTTATTATACGACCTGATTTATAACCCCGATGAAACACTCTTTATGAAAAAGGGTAGGGAACAGGGCGCTATAACCAAAAACGGATTAGAGATGTTGCTGCTACAAGCATTTGCTAGCTGGGAGTTTTGGCATGGCAGAGATTAACATGTTAAACCAATGTGGATGTGTTTGAGCACCACAAAGCAGATAAAAGATATTAACCCAACACTGTTATACAACAAGTTTTCACCCAAATAAATTCAAACAGATGAACAACCGTTACATGATGCGTGGCGTTAGTGCCGCAAAAGAAGATGTGCACAACGCCATAAAAAACATCGATAAAGGCGTTTTTCCACAAGCTTTCTGCAAAATCATTCCCGATATTCTAGGAGGCGATGATGCTTATTGCAACATCATGCACGCCGATGGGGCAGGAACAAAATCGTCATTGGCTTATGCTTATTGGAAAGAAACGGGCGACTTAAACGTTTGGAAGGGTATTGCGCAAGATGCAGTGGTGATGAATACCGATGATTTGCTTTGTGTGGGGGCGGTAGACAATATCCTCGTGTCGAGTACTATTGGACGAAATAAAATGCTTATCCCAGGAGAAGTGATTTCGGCTATTATCAATGGAACAGACGAACTGTTATCCGAGATGCGCGAAATGGGAGTAGGAATTTACGCCACTGGAGGTGAAACGGCTGATGTTGGCGACCTAGTACGCACCATCATTGTTGACTCTACTGTTACTTGTCGTATGAAACGTAGCGACGTTATAAATAATGCTAACATTCAACCTGGTGATGTTATCGTGGGATTGTCGTCTTGCGGACAGGCTTCTTACGAAAAATCGTATAATGGCGGAATGGGAAGTAACGGACTAACTAGTGCTCGTCATGATGTATTTGCTAAATATCTAGCAGAAAAATATCCTGAAACATTCGACCATGCTGTACCCAAAGAGTTGGTGTATAGCGGTACAAAGCAATTAACAGAGGCTATTGAAGGTCTGGGGGTTGATGCAGGACAACTGGTACTTTCTCCCACAAGAACTTACGCTCCTGTAATTCGCAGACTGCTAGACGAAATGCGTGCCGATGTTCATGGCATGGTTCATTGCACTGGAGGGGCTCAAACAAAGGTGCTACATTTCGTTAACGACAATTGTCGTGTGGTGAAAGATAACATGTTTGATGTGCCACCGCTCTTTAAATTGATACAAGCAGAAAGTGGAACAGACTGGAAAGAGATGTTTAAGGTGTTCAATATGGGACACCGAATGGAAATATATGTTCGTCCCGAACATGCAGAACGTGTTATTGCCATTAGTAAAAGCTTCAATATCGACGCACAAGTGGTGGGGCATATTGAAGAAGGGCAGAAGTCGCTCACCATACGTTCGGAGTTTGGTGAGTTCTTCTACGACTAACTTTCCTATATTAAATGAACAAGGTTTTTTAGCTTGCGGTTTATTTAATCTGTTTTATTATCCTGCTTTTGGACTTTTTGCGATTGATGAGAGTCTTAGCTTTTAGCTAAAGAAAACTTAAGACAGTACTAATAAACTTGTTAAACCGCAAATCCTAAAACTTAACTATAATGAGATTATGTCAGAACAAAATAGCATATTAGCAAAATTAGATGGGCTTGAAAGCCGATATGAAGAGGTTTCTACGTTGATAACCGACCCTGCCGTTATCGCAGATCAAGAACGTTATGTGAAGTTGACAAGGGAGTATAAAGACCTTGGCGACATTATGAATGCACGCAAGCGCTATGTGGCTTGCCTTAATTCCATTGCCGAAGCCAAAGATATTTTGGCCAACGAAAGCGATGCCGAGATGAAAGAAATGGCTCGCGAAGAACTTTCAACTAACGAAGCAGTACGCCCAAAGCTAGAAGAGGAAATTAAATTGCTGCTTGTTCCCAAAGACCCTGAAGACGCTAAGAACGTCCAAATGGAAATTAGAGCAGGCACTGGTGGTGATGAGGCCGCACTCTTTGCTGGCGACCTCTTTGGTATGTACAAGCGCTTTTGTGACTCAAAAGGATGGACTCTCTCTGTTACCGCTTCTAGCGAAGGGGCCGTTGGTGGCTTTAAAGAGATTGATTTTGCCGTTAGTGGTGATAACGTTTTTGGCGTTCTGAAATACGAATCGGGCGTGCATCGCGTGCAACGTGTTCCCGCCACCGAGACCCAAGGACGTATGCACACATCGGCTGCAACGGTGGCAGTACTGCCCGAAGCCGATAAGTTTGAAGTGAATATCAACGAGGGCGATATTAAATGGGATACGTTTAGAAGCTCGGGTGCGGGTGGACAGAACGTTAATAAAGTGGAATCGGGTGTGCGCTTACGCTATCCGTGGAAAAATCCCAATACCGGCGAGACCGAAGAAATCCTTATCGAGTGTACCGAAACTCGCGATCAACCTAAAAATAAAGAACGTGCCTTATCGCGACTTCGTACCTTTATATACGACCGCGAACACCAAAAATATGTGGACGACATTGCTAGTCGTCGAAAAAGTTTGGTATCTACAGGCGACCGCTCGGCCAAAATACGTACCTACAACTACCCTCAAGGGCGCGTAACCGACCACCGTATAGGTTACACCACACACGACTTGCAGGGCTTTGTGGCAGGAGACATCCAAGCTATGATTGATGCATTGTCGGTTGCCGAGAACACAGAACGAATGAAAGAAGCCGAATTGTAACCCCATTCACACCGTTTTTTATGACAAGACAAGATTTAATCAAACAGATACAGGCCAAGAAATCATTTCTTTGTGTGGGTCTAGATACTGATATCAAGAAAATTCCGCAACACTTGTTGCAGACTGAAGACCCTATTTTTGAGTTCAATAAGGCAATCATCGATGCCACTGCACCTTATTGTGTAGCCTACAAACCCAATCTCGCTTTTTACGAATCGCTTGGGGTAAAAGGCTTGTTGGCATTTGAACGCACGGTGGTTTATCTCAACGAGAACTACCCAGAGCAGTTTATTATTGCTGATGCCAAACGTGGCGACATCGGTAATACCTCGCAGATGTATGCACGCACCTTTTTCGAAACATATAATCTCGATGCGCTTACTGTTGCTCCCTATATGGGCGAAGATAGTGTAACACCTTTCTTGGCTTATGAAGGCAAGTGGGTTATATTGTTGGCACTAACTAGTAATAAAGGTTCGCACGACTTCCAGCTAACTACCGACGCGCAAGGCGTGCGTCTCTTCGAGCATGTTCTTACCAAGTCGCAAGAGTGGGGTAATGCAGATAACATGATGTATGTGGTGGGAGCTACACAAGGCGAGGCCTTTAAGGATATACGCAAACATGCACCAAACCACTTTTTGCTTGTTCCGGGTGTTGGAGTGCAGGGTGGAAGTCTTCACGATGTGTGTCTCTATGGCATGAACAAAGATTGTGGTTTGCTCGTAAATAGCTCGCGCGGCATTATCTATGCAAGCAGCGGAGACGACTTTGCCCAAGTTGCAGCCGAAAAAGCGCGCGAGGTGCAAGAAGAAATGGCTGCAGAGCTTAAAGCCCTTCTCCCTACGTTCTAGCCCCTAATGACCACCAATAGTTATCAATGAGTGACATAAAGATAATCAACGACCCCGTTTTTGGCTTCATTAAGATACCACGTGGGTTGATACTCAACGTTATTTGCCATCCCCTTATGCAGCGACTTACGCGCATTAGACAATTGGGGATGGCCTCTGTGGTTTATCCTGGCGCACAGCATACGCGCTTTTTGCACTCCATTGGCGCGTTTCATTTGGTCAGCGAGGCCTTGTTATCGCTCCAACAAAAGGGTGTTTTCATTTTTGAAAGCGAGGTAGAAGCAGTTCAGATAGCCATCCTTCTTCACGATATCGGACATGGACCGTTCTCTCACGTGCTCGAAAATTCGCTTATCTCTGGCATCTCGCACGAAGATATTTCTTTGTTGATGATGGAAAAGATGAACCGTGAAATGGATGGGATGCTCACTTTAGCCATCAAAATATTTAAAAACGAGTATCCTAAGCGTTTTCTTCATCAGCTTATAAGCAGTCAGTTAGACATGGATAGACTTGATTATCTTCGTCGTGACAGCTTTTTTACTGGTGTGTCAGAAGGTAATATTGGCTCGGCGCGTATCATCAAAATGCTTGACGTGGAGAATGATGCATTGGTGGTAGACCAAAAGGGTATCTATTCCATCGAGAACTATTTAATCTCGCGTAGACTGATGTACTGGCAAGTGTACCTACACAAAACTGCTGTGGGGTGTGAAACTATCTTAGTTAACTTGCTTAAGCGGGCCAAACATCTTGTGCGCAAAGGGTATCAGCTGTTTGCTTCGCCTGCACTAGCATATTTTTTGGTCAATGATGTTGACCGCGCTTTTTTCGATTCTCACCAAGAGGCATTGCAAAATTACTGCGCACTCGACGATAACGACATCTGGAGCAGTGTGAAAGTATGGATGAACGATACCGACCCTGTACTCTCTATGTTGGCCACCGACTTGGTAGACCGCCGTATCTTTAAAGTAGAGGTCTTCGATAAGCCCATTCCAGAGGAAGTAATAGCAGAGCGCTTGGCGCAAATTTGTCAACACACGGGATTATCTACAGACGATGCCACCTACCTATTGAGCGCCAACACCGTGAACAAAAAAATGTATAGTATGGAAGACGACCACATCACCATTAAATGCAAAGATGGCACCTGCAAAGACATCTCGCAGGCCTCTGAACTCTTCGATGTGACCCGCCTTTCTATGAAAAACAGCAAATATTACCTATGTTATCAAAGATTTTGAATAATAATTGCTATATTTGCAGAATTATTCAACAACACTGAAACCAATGGAATTTACAGCAAAGCAAATTGCACAAGTCGTCAATGGTGAAATTGTTGGAGATGAGAACGCTGCTGTACGCTCCTTCGCTAAGATAGAAGAGGGGCAGGCAGGTGCTATTTCGTTTCTTGCAAACCCGAAATATACACATTATATATATGAAACAAAGGCTAGCGTGGTGCTCATTAACAAAGACACCAAGCTGGAAAAACCTGTAAAGGCCACGCTCATCAAGGTGGATAATGCCTACGAGTGTGTAGCTAAATTGCTGCAGATATACGAAGCTGCCAAGCCTAAGAAAACAGGTATTGACCCATTGGCCTTCGTTGCTCCTGATGCTAAGGTGGGCGAAAACTGCTATATCGGCGCTTTCGCTTACGTTGGAAGTGGCGTTGTGGTGGGAAACAATACACAAGTATATCCTCATGCCACCCTTTGCGATAATGTGCGCGTGGGTTCTAACTGCATCATCAATCCTCATGTGTGTCTATACCACGATGTGGTGGTGGGCGATAGAGTTATTCTGCACGCAGGATGTGTTGTAGGGGCAGACGGATTTGGCTTTGCTCCATCAGAAAATGGTTACGACAAAATACCTCAGATAGGTAACGTTGTTATCGAAGATGATGTGGAAGTTGGGGCTAACACTTGTATTGACCGCTCTACAATGGGTAGCACTTATCTGCGCAAAGGTGTTAAACTTGATAACTTAGTGCAGATTGCTCATAATGTGGAAGTAGGTGCACACACTGTAATGTCGGCCCAAGTGGGCATTGCTGGTTCAACAAAAGTTGGACAGTGGTGCATGTTTGGCGGACAAGTTGGCGTTGCTGGTCACAGCACCATCGGCAATAAGGTGTTTATTGGAGCACAATCGGGCATACCTGGTAACATCAAAGATGGCAAACAGCTTATTGGAACACCTCCTATGGAACTGAAACCCTACTTCAAGTCGCATGCCGTTCTAAAGTATTTGCCCGACATGTACAAGCAAGTGAACGAACTTCAAAAGGAAATTGACGAATTAAAAAAGCAAATAAAACCATAACGCAATGTTAAAACAGACAACATTGAAAGGCAGCTTTTCCTTGTATGGCAAAGGCTTGCATACAGGATTGAGCCTCACGGTAACCTTCAATCCCGCACCCGAAAACACAGGCTATAAGATAAAGAGAATGGACTTGGAAGGCCAGCCTGTTATTGATGCGCTAGCCGAAAGGGTGGTCGACACTCAACGCGGCACTGTACTAGCTAATGGCGATGTGCGTGTTTCTACTGTTGAACATGGCCTTGCTGCTCTCTACGCTATGGGTATCGATAACTGTCTCATACAGGTTAACGGACCAGAGTTTCCTATTCTCGACGGCTCTGCTATCATGTATGTAGAGGAAATCAAGAAAGTTGGAATCGAAGAGCAAAACGCTCCAAAAGATTATTACATCATTCGCCATAAAATTGAAGTAAAAGACGATAAAACAGGGTCGTGTATTACCATTCTTCCCGACGACCAGTTTAGCATCACTGCCATGTGCTCTTTCGATTCAAAGTTTATCAATAGTCAATTTGCTACTCTTGATACACTCGATAATTTCGAAAAAGAGATTGCACCTGCGCGTACCTTTGTCTTTGTTCGCGATATCGAACCATTGCTTAAAGCCAATCTTATCAAAGGAGGCGATATGGACAATGCTATCGTGATTTATGAGAAAATGACCGACCAAAAGCAGCTTGATCAATTGGCCGATTTGCTCAAGGTTCCGCGTTTGGATGCTTCTAAACCTGGCTATATCCAACATAAGCCTTTGGTTTGGGAAAACGAATGCACCAGACATAAGTTGCTCGACATCATTGGCGACATGGCTCTGCTGGGTAAACCCATTAAGGGACGCATCATTGCCACCCGTCCTGGGCACACCATCAACAATATGTTTGCTCGCCATTTGCGTAAGGATATACGCAAACACGAGGTGCAGGCACCTATATACGACCCCAACGAAGAACCGCTTATGGATAATAAGCGCATTCGCGAACTCTTGCCTCACCGTTATCCAATGCAGCTCATTGATAAGGTTATTTCTCTTGGCCCAACAAGCATTGTTGGCATTAAGAATGTAACTAGCAACGAACCGTTTTTTGTGGGCCATTTCCCTCAAGAACCAGTAATGCCTGGTGTGCTGCAAGTAGAGGCCATGGCTCAATGTGGTGGCTTATTGGTGCTCAACCAACTAGAAGAACCCGAGCGTTGGTCTACCTATTTCATGAAGATAGATGATGTGAAGTTCCGTCAAAAGGTTGTTCCAGGCGATACTCTTCTCTTCCGTGTCGAACTGCTTCACCCCGTAAGGCATGGCGTAAGTTCGATGAAAGGCTACATGTTTGTTGGCGACCAAGTCGTGTCTGAAGCAACATTTACAGCGCAAATCGTAAAAAATAAGTAATAACATCCGCTGAGCTATGAATCAAATAAGCCCTTTGGCCTATGTACATCCCGAAGCAAAGTTGGGCAACGACAATATTATCGGGCCTTTTTGCTACATAGACCGTAACACAGTGATAGGCGATGGCAACAACTTGCAAAACAGTGTGACCATCAATTATGGTGCTCGTATTGGCAATGGAAACGAAATTTTGGCTGGAGCAAGCATCTCAACCAAACCCCAAGACCTGAAGTTTGTGGGCGAAGACACATTGTGCGAAGTTGGAAACAACAACAGTATTCGTGAAAATGTTACTATTTCGCGTGGAACGGCCTCAAAAGGAGTTACCATCGTGGGCAGTAACAATTTGTTGATGGAGAATGTTCACATTGCTCACGATTGTGTTATTGGCTCGCAAATTATTATCGGCAACTCAACTAAGTTTGCTGGAGAGGTTGTTGTAGACGATTGTGCCATTATTAGTGCTGCAGTGCTCTGTCATCAGTTTTGCCACATTGGTGGATATGTCATGGTTCAAGGCGGTAGTGGGTTTAGTCAAGACATTCCTCCCTACGTTACTGTTGGCAAACATCCTGTGCGTTTTGCTGGTCTCAACCTCGTGGGTTTGCGTAGACGTGGTTTTTCTAATGAACTGATAGATCTTATCCACAATGCTTATCGTTTGCTCTATTCTAAGGGCTTAATGGCTGAAGGCATTCAAGAGATAAAGAATAATTTGCCAATAACAAAGGAAATTCAATACATCATCGACTTTGTGGAAAGTTCAGAACGTGGCATCATTCGCTAATTATGCTGTGATGCATCATATACACATAAGCCTGTAAGAGTTCAGCTCTTGTGGGCTTATTTTGTATTTATTTGTGTTGGCTAAACTTCATACCTAAGCATATAAAGTTCGCCGTGTCTTTGTTAATACAGGTACTACCCTAAAAAGTGTGTAAGCCCATTTTTTCTTATCTTTGTATTATTCAAAAAAAACAATAATAAAATGAGGCTTACACATTCACAAATATTGGAAATTCTTTCAAATTATGCAAGTAGTAGCGGTTTTTTTACCTTTTAGACTTCACATTGGTTTCGTTGAATAGTTAAAAAGGTAAATTTATTTTATAAAACGCAAGGTGTCCGACAGTTCATTCTAGAGAAAATGCACTGCTAATTCATATATAAAAAGCGTATTTGAGATGAGTTTTACGTTTTCTTCTTTACTATTTCTCAATCTTTTAATGTCATTTATCATGTTTTTGCCTTTCTATTTTGATAAAATAGGTCCTAATTTTCTACTCTAAAATATAAGAATTTGCTCAAGAAATGGTTATGAAATCACACAACTTCGGTTAAAAATGCAAACCAGAAAAGTAGCAAAACTCACTACTAACTCATACAAAACGCAATGCTATCTCCTACAAAACGCAGTGCTAACTCATGCTAAACGCAGTGCTATCTCCTACAAAACGCAGTGCTAACTCCTACAAAACGCAGTGCTAACTCATGCAAAACGCTGAAAAAAGGCCAAAATAACAATGAATGATGGCGCTTTACTAGATTTTTCGCACATTAGAATGTTAAGTTACTTTGATAATTTATGCTTATGCGTATAGTTATGCGTTAATAGTGGATTGGGGCTTTAAAAGGCATATTTTTGGTGTTTTTTATGTTAAGTTGCTGTTGGTCAGTGTGTTATAAACTTGCTAAATACTCGCGTAAATTAGCCTGATGCCCAGAAAAATTTCGGCGAGGGTAGTCATAATGTTAAAATATGGTACAATTATTTTACATTCGAATGTGCTTATTCCGTTTTTTCTTTGTGAATATATTAATCATAAACCTACATCTAAAATGGTTTGTTATCAACTCTACAGATATTGAGATTTATTGAATACATTGTTTGTTTTGGTCTTGAAGACCAAACTAAGAGCGTAAAAATAGTACAAAGATAATGCCGATAAGCAAATTAAAAGGGGAGAAAGCACACAATACAACGCCATATTATAAATAAATGATTAAATTACAACGAACTATTCGTCATTAAAACTGCTCTAAACATCAAGTAACGCCATGATATTTAGAATACAAAGTTGGGTCTGTGATATTTTTGTCGCATGCTGATGGTCACTTCTTTAGCACAGAAAGTCCCAGATAATTATTTTTTTCCAAGTATGTTCTAAACATCCGATTAGTGCTTAGTGCCTTTTGATAGAAGCAATCACCTGTGAGTTTATATCTATTGCGTAGTTTTATCAGATAATAAGCTGTGTATGCGGCAAGTTCAAAGCGTTCGTTATCATTGAGTGAAGATAGGCATAACGAACTTTCTGTTGGAGAAGTTTTTACCAATTGTTCGCCATATTGGTTCAATAAGTTTGTCCATTGTTTGTTTTGATTGTTTAGCGGTAGTTGCATAAGTGTTTCGAACAAGCCTTTATGAATAACAAGGTAGGGCGATTTTAACTGCACTTTACGTGAGAATACAGTATGAATGTAATCTAATCCAGAGCCACTGTATGTTGAACCCACTTCAGAGGCTCGATTTAAGTTAAGCATCTTTTTCAGCAAAAGCTTATTAATTGTTTCGTTCTTGTCGTAGCCATAAAGCTTTACTAAATCAAAGAGCAGTGTTTTATTGTGTTTACACAGCCACGAGAGGCTGGATTTGTTGTTGTTCAGTAAAAAACAATTATAGTGAACAAGTTCGTTATCAAGCGAAAAATGCGCACCATTTTTATCTTGTTTAATAAAACTTTCAAGCATAGAGGGCATAGCAATGAAGTTGTATCCCTTAACGTAAAAATGGTACAATCCAGCAATTTTAATGCATTTAGCCTCTTGTTCGTCAACTTCTTTTTGCTCTTCATCCGTCGTAACCTGGAGTGGTGCAATTAAAAAAGTGAAGTAATGGGTATGCTCGTACACGCCCTTAAGTTTTTTTCTTTGTGTAGGGTTAAGGCCTAATTGTGTGAGTTTCTGTTCGAAAAGTTCGGCCGATATAGGTTTAAATCCTCTTTTAACCAAGTCGTTAAAGGCATAGGGTATATATATGCTCATCAGTTTCTCGTTCACAGCAAGGTCGTCTTCTTCTCTCTCTTCATCTATAACTTGTGCATTTCTGTCAACGATAAGTAGATATTCTTTTTTTAAAGAGTCTAATCCTGCCTTATTAAGTGGTAGCACCAAATTGCTAGTAATGTTTAATTGATATTTTTTGTTTAGCGCTTTAGCGCTGTTTATGTTTTGTGTTTGTGGCGTTTTTGAGACGCATTGAAGGCAAATTGTGCTAACCATTGCAACCAAAATATAACGAAGTTGGGTATTTAACATGTTTAAAATAATTTATTCTATGTGCGAACCTATGGGTTAATTATTTGTTCTGTTGAAATCGTTTTTCTGTGTTTCACGCTTATCTTTATAGCAGCCTGTAACTATGATTTGGTTGTAACGATGTTGGCTAGCCAAGAAAGAAAGCCACTGGCGGCGTTCAATAGGAATAATAAACAAGCAAAACTAGCGAAAAAAACTGAGAACCACAACGAAAAGCCCCAAAAAGAAATGTTGTTGTAAATGATTCTCTTGCAAAGCCCTTTTTATGATGTGATAAACGCATATTAGTAATCTGCTTAACCAAATACAAAATAATTTGTATTTGGTTTTAATTTCTTTGTGCAACGTGTGGCAATTATTCAAAAAAAAATGCTTACTTTGCATGCGAAATGTTGCCTGTTAAGGCAAAACAGATGATGAGCTTGCGTTTTTTATGAAAAAATAT
Organism: Hoylesella shahii; assembly: GCF_937990675.1. Lineage (NCBI taxonomy): Bacteria > Pseudomonadati > Bacteroidota > Bacteroidia > Bacteroidales > Prevotellaceae > Hoylesella > Hoylesella shahii. The sequence goes on from NZ_CALKQY010000049.1 coordinate 33,530, forward strand.
ATCCGATGGGTTGGTATCGTTATTGCTATCCCAATTGTTCTTTTTCTACTTATAGTGATTCTGCTTTACTGTCCTCCAGTGCAAAATTGGGCTGTTAAGCGGGTGGCAAGTTATGCCTCGCAGAAGATGGGCATGAACATTACGGTGGAGAAAGTGAAACTTGTGTTTCCCCTAGATTTAGGGGTTGAAGGCGTTAGGGTATTGCAGTCCAACGATTCGGTAACAGGACAAACAGACACAATAGCCAATGTAGGCAAAATTGTGGCCAATGTGCAATTGCTTCCCTTGTTTAGTAGTAAGGTGGAAGTGAACGAATTGTCCTTACACGATGTGCGGATGAATACTGCAAACCTTGTGCACGAGGCACGTATTAAAGGTGATGTGGGCTTGCTATTGGTGCAGAGTAGGGGAGTAGACCTAAAATCGAAGACCATTAGGGTGAACCAAGCGCAACTCAGAGATGCGAATATCAGTGTGGAACTAAGCGACACCGTACCACCCGATACCACCAAGACCCCTGTTTTTTGGAAAATTAAGGTTGATAAGCTGTTGGTAGAACGCTCTAAAGCGATGATACGAACTGCTGGTGACACCATGGCTGTGCTGGCCGAAATGCCTAAACTAGAGGCTAAGAATGGTTATTTCGACCTCTTTAAAAACCTTTATCGCATTGAAACGCTTAACTGGCAAGATGGAAGTGTTAACTACGACCTTACACACAAACCACGAACAGACGGCTTAGACCCTAACCACATACGCCTAACTCATTTGGATTTGGGTGTCGACTCCTTTTATTTTTGCCAACCCGAATTGAAGATGAAGGTGCGCGTTTGTGCCTTTAAAGAGAAAAGTGGCGTGCAGGTTAACCATTTTAGCACACATGTGGGGCTCGACTCCGCGCGTCTTGATCTACCCGACCTTGTGTTGCGTACACCCGAATCGTCGGTTTCGGCCAACTTTAACATGGACATGAATGCCTTCGACGATAACAATCCTGGCAAACTGTATGTGGCTTTACACGCATCGTTGGGTAAAGCCGACTTGCTGCGCGCGATGGGTGGAATGCCCGAAGGTTTTAGAAAGGCATTTCCCAACTATCCCCTGCGTATAGATGGAGTGGCTAAAGGCAATAAACAACGCATAGCCTTCTCGGGGCTTAATGTGGTGTTGCCAACTGCATTTAAACTCCAAACCACGGGTTTTGTGGAAAATGCCATGGATAGTAAGCGCCGTAGGGGTGAGATTTTCCTCAATGCCAATACCTATAACTTGAACTTTGTGAAGGTGTTGTTAGATAGTAAACTACAACGCGAGGTGAATATACCAGCCAATATGGCCTTAAACGGAAAGGCTAAAATATTGGGAGAAGTGTACGAGGCTGATGCTTCGTTACGCGAAAGCAATGGAAATGTACAGGCGAAGGGAAGATTTGATGCGAGCAATATGGCCTACGAGGCCAAATTGAAGGTGAAGAACCTGGCCTTACAGCACTTCTTGCCTAACCAAGGCCTACATCCCTTTACAGGAGAATTAGAGGCTAGAGGTGCAGGAACCGACTTTATGTCTACTAAAACGCAGCTATTTGCAAAGGCACGAGTAGAACGTTTTCATTTTGCAGGCTACGATTTCGACAAGATTTCGGGTAATGCACAGATGAGTAATGGCACTATTACAGCCGCTTTGATAAGCGATAACCCCTTACTTAAAGGTTCGATAAATGTAAATGGACGCAATAGTGGGAAAGTAATAAAGGCACATATCAACACCAATTTGGACAAACTAGACCTCTACAACTTGCATTTGTTGAGCCAAAAGGTGGTGGCTTCTTTCCGTAGCGACCTTAACCTAGAAACCAATGGTAAGGACTATTATAAGCTAGAAGGTAATGTGGCCGACATTATTGTTAACGATACGACGAAAGATTATCGTTTGGGAGCAATGAGTATGAGCCTGTTTACCAATAGAGACACAACACATGCCGACTTGGTTTGTGGCGACTTTACCTTGCGTGCCAACAGCAAAGGTGGTTATGCTTATATCTTAAACCGTGGCACAGGCTTGTGGAAAGAGCTTCAACAGCAGCTTACCTCAAGGCGCATTGACGAGAATAGGTTGCGCGAGCGATTGCCTTTGGCTAATATCTACTTGCAAAGCGGACGCGAAAACATCTTTATGCGTGTGCTCAAAAAGTATGGTTACATAGTGGGTGAAGTGTCGGCCGACTTGAAATCGTCGCCAGTAAGTGGCTTGAATGGCTATTTAAATGTTAATAGACTAATGGCCGATAGCATACTAATCGATACAGTGCGATTGGGATTAAAATCGGATGCCGACCGTATTGCTTATTCGGTGCAGGTGCGCAACAATAAGAAAAATCCGCAATATGTGTTTAATGCGTTGTTAAACGGAGCACTGGAGGAACGTGGAACCTACATCCGAGCCAAAATCTACGACGAAGCAAACAAGTTAGGCGTGGGTTTAGGTGTGCGTGCAACGATGGAAGATAACGGAATACGTGTGAGTTTGATGGATCGCCAGGCCATTTTGGGTTATAAGCAGTTTACTGTTAACGATAGCAATTATGTGTTCTTGGGTAATAATCGTAGAGTTCAGGCCGACTTACGCCTGAACTCGGCTGAAGGAACAGGCCTTATGCTCACAACAAATAACGCCAATACTGAAGCTTTACAAGACATAACACTGTCGTTAAATCAATTGAACCTAGAGAAACTATTTGCTATACTGCCTTATATGCCCGAAGTGTCGGGAACACTCAACGGCGACTTCCACGCCATACAAACCAAGGATGCCCTTTCGGTGTCGTCGGCCGTATCGGTTAGCAACCTTAATTACCAAAAGAGTGCGATGGGTAACATCAGTTCGGAGTTCGTGTATATGCCTAAACAAGATGGCGGACACTATGTAGATGGCACGTTAAGTAAAGACGATGTGCAATTTGGACACCTTTCTGGCACATACAATCCCGCACGTGGAGGTAATCTTGATGCTGAATTGGTGGTTGAACGTCTGCCACTTTCTATTGTCAATGGCTTTATCCCTCAACGCCTTTTCGGTCTTAATGGCTATGCCGATGGCGAGCTAGTGGTAAAGGGACGTTTGTCTAAGCCTGTGATTAATGGTGAATTATACCTTGATTCGGCCAATATCTTTAGCGACCCTTATGGGCTTACGCTGCGTTTTGCCAACGACCCCGTGCGCATTGTGAATAGTCATTTGCTGTTTGAAAACTTTGAAGTGTATGCTCATAACGATAGTCCGCTTAACATTAAGGGTGAGTTAGATTTCTCCAATCCCGACCGTATGCGACTGGATATGCGTATGAAAGCCACCAAATACGAGATTATCAATGCTAAAGAAAACTACCGTTCGGAAGTGTTTGGTAAAGTATTTGTGAACTTTAGCGGTCAAATGAAGGGCGAACTGAGCAACCTAAACTTAAAAGGAAATCTTGATGTGCTGGATGCCACTGATATGACTTACGTGTTGCGCGACTCACCTTTGTCTACAGACAACCAGATAGAAGAGCTTGTTTCGTTCACCGACTTCTCTGATAATAAGACCGTAATTATCAATAGACCCGCCTTAACAGGCTTTAGTATGGACCTAGGGTTGAACATCGACCCCAACGCTCATATACTTTGTGCCTTGAATGCAGACAAGTCTAACTACGTTGACTTGATGGGTGGTGGTAATTTGCGTATGACATACACGCCTGTTAATGGCTTACGACTTACTGGACGCTATACACTTAACAACGGTGAAATGAAATATTCGCTGCCAGTGATACCGCTTAAGACCTTTACCATCAAGGATGGAAGCTACATTGAGTTTACAGGTGATGCTATGAACCCACGATTAAACATCACCGCAACCGAGATAACCAAGGCTTCGGTTACATCTAATGGCAATGATAGTAGAATTGTAGACTTTGAATGTGGTGTGGTGGTGACAAGAACATTGAAAGATATGGGACTGGAATTTACCATAGATACCCCGCAAGATATGACTGTGAGCAACCAACTTAACACCATGGGAAGCGATGAACGCGGAAAACTAGCCGTGACAATGCTTACCACGGGTATGTATCTTGCAGATGGAAATACCAACCGTTTCTCGATGAACAATGCCCTCAGCGCATTCTTACAAAGTCAGATTAATAATATTGCAGGTAACGCCTTGCGTACATTAGACTTGAGTTTTGGTCTTGACAACGTTACAGACGCAAGCGGAAATATGCACACCGACTACTCGTTTAAGTTTGCCAAACGTCTATGGAGCAACCGTCTACGTATCATTATCGGCGGTAAAGTGTCGTCGGGTGCTGATGTAGGGCGAACAGATAATACTTTCTTTAATAACGTGTCGCTGGAGTATCGCCTAAATCAAGGTTCTACGCGTTATATGCAACTATTCTATAACCGCGATAGCTACGACTGGCTCGAGGGCGATATTGGTAAATACGGCGTTGGTTTTATCTGGCGAAGAAAGCTCAGACGTTTTCGTGATATTTTCAGACTTAAAGTGCCAGAAGATGTAGTGCTGCCCGTAAATACCGACTCATTAACAAAAGAAAAGACAAATGGCGAATAATCCTAAACATGCTTTATTGGCTTTAATGGCCTGTGCTGCAGCGCTGGTTGCCACTTCCTGTTCAACCACAAGCAGTGTTCCAGAAGGCGACCAGCTATACATAGGACTGACAAAAGTAAAGTGTGAGAACTATGAAAATAGCGCAACTTTTAGTTCAACGCAAGAAGAAATGGAGGCTGTGTTAGACTGCGAACCCAATGGTTCGTTGCTTGGAAGTAGTTATTATCGTACGCCATTCCCCATACGACTTTGGGTTTATAATGCCTTTTCCAACTCTAAGTCGGCCGCAGGAAAGTGGATAAGCAAAACTTTTGGTAAGGCGCCAGTGCTGATGAGCAGGGTGAACCCTGCCTTGCGGGCATCGGTGGCACAAAACACACTTAAAAATCATGGTTATTTTCAAGGTCGTGTTAAATATGAAGTGGTGACACAAAGCAATCCCAAGAAGGCAAAAATAGGTTATACCGCTAACTTTGGGCCACTTTATACGTTAGATTCGGTGGCTTATCTCAATTTTACACCAGAGATAACTCAACTCATTGGTTCGCGCGCCTCTATCTCTAACTTGAAGAAAGGAAGTGCATTCTCGGTTTCGGCACTAGATAACGAACGCAATCGTATCAGCACTTTGCTGCGCGATAATGGATATTATTATTTTCAACCAGGTTACTCGTCGTTTCTTGCAGATACGATACAAGTTCCCCAAAAGGTGCAACTGAAGATGTTGCCCACGGCTACTATGCCCGAAACAGCCAAACGTAGATGGTATTTGGGTAAGATAGATTTCTACATTCGTAAGCAGATGGGAGAAGCATTAACCGACTCGGTGAAGCGTAAACACCTAACTTTGCATTACAATGGCAAACGTTCGCCTATCCGTTCGCGCATTTTGATGCGCAACATCTTTATGCGTCAGGGATATATGTATAGGCATCGCGACGAAAATCTTACGTCGACTAAACTCATGGATATGGGACTTTTCAGTATGACCGACTTTAAGTTTACACCACGAGACACCACGGCTAACAGTGATACACTTGACCTAACTGTTACAGGAATGCTAGAAAAGCCATACGATTTTTATGTAGAAACAAACTACACGGGTAAGACAAATGGACGTATGGGGCCAGCACTCATCATCGGTTTTACAAGACGCAATGCCTTTAGAGGAGCCGAAAAACTGGATATCAACGTAAACGGATCTTACGAATGGCAAACAGGTCATAGTGCATCGGGTGCTTCATCGCAGATGTCTTCTTACGAATATGGTGCTTCGGCATCGCTAGAGTTCCCCCGACTGTTTGCACCTTTCTGGCAGTCGCGCCGCTTTTACAACACGCCTTCTACACTTCTAAAAGTGTCGTCGAGTGTTATTAATCGAGGTAATTATTTTAAACGTCATATCGTTTCGGGCGAACTCACCTATAACCTACAAACGTCTGAACGCTCAATGCATCAGTTTTCGCCTTTGTCGTTGCAATACAACTATATGACAAGTCACACTGCTGCATTCGACTCGATTATAAATGCCAATCCTTATCTAAAGGTAACGATGAAGGATGTGTTCATTCCTAAGATGCGCTATAGCTATATTTATAATAGTCCTTCGCGCTATCGACATCCCATTTGGTGGCAAACCACATTGAGCGAAGCATCTAATATCTTGTCTTTAGGATATATGTTGGCAGGAAAAAAATGGAACGAGACGGATAAAACGATGTTTAAAAACCCTTATGCACAGTTCTTTAAGATTGAGACCGATTGGCGTAAGATTTGGAAAATAACCCCGCATTCGCAACTCGTGGCTCACGCTTCGGCAGGCGCAATATGGAGTTATGGCAATTCAACCGAGGCTCCGTATAGCGAACAATTTTATGTTGGCGGTGCTAATAGTGTGAGAGCGTTCACTGTTCGAAGCATCGGGCCTGGTAGTTATTATCCAACGGCCAGCACCAATTCGTATCTGGACCAAACAGGCGACTTCAAACTGTTGCTCAATCTTGAATATCGACCGCGCATTATCAATAGTCTTTACGGAGCTGTGTTTATAGATGCAGGCAATGTTTGGGCTATGCATTCGTCAACATCACGACCTAATTCAACATTCAAGTTAAAGAGTATGTTGCAAGATATGGCATTAGGAACAGGTATTGGGCTGCGCTACGACCTCGATTTCTTTGTTATTCGTGTTGACTGGGGTATTGGTATTCACGTGCCATACAAGAGCGGATTCTATAATATGGGTAAATTTAAGAATAGCCAAAGTTTACAACTGGCCATTGGTTATCCCTTCTAATCGTGTAATAATGATGTGCTGCAGTATATAAAACGCTAATAAAGTGATTTGACTAAGCTTTAATTTGTATGTAACTAAAAGGCCGAACAATGGTATTGGTAAGCATTTGTTTATGTGTTTTGTTGTGCAAACAATAATTGATTAACAGAGTTCCATTTGCTTTTATTTATTAAGATGGGTAAAAGGGGCTATAGTTGGGCCTCTAATACATCGTAGTTTACAACTGGGAATGGTATTTTTGTAGCTTTATCATCTTGTATATAATAGAATGATGACACAAATCCAAGACGCAATAAAAGTGGTGGATGAGTTTTCGGCCCTAAGCACAGGTAGTGTATTTGGACAAATATCGAAAGTACAGTTTATAAGAGAACTGAAGGAACGTATTTGCCATCCAGTGTCGATTGTTCAGTCAAAGAATGGAACTTGTGGTGCAGCCGTGTTGTGTAAGTATATAGCCGAGGTAAATCCCGTGCTCTTTGCCAATATGGCTATTGGTCTATACACCGAAGGGAAGTTTAGAAACAATGGTTTGAAGTTGATTGTTACTGAAGCGATGATGCGTGGTACATCTACAGACTTGCATTTTAAGGGGTATAACAGGATGTTTTCGGTGGATGCTATTCTGCAAGGGGCGATAACAAATAAAAACAACTGGATTTTAGAGATGAACCCTTTTAAAGGAGAAAGTGGATTAAGCACTTTTATGTATCCATGGTTTATCCCTAGATTTGTAAAGCAATTTGTTGGCACTGCGTTTTGTAAAGTGGTGTGTTGGCCTACTAATTCAACTTTAGAAGTAATCAATTACAGTCGTTTTTTTGTGATTGCTATGGTGCATTTGGGTAAAGATGAGCTGTTTAGTACTAGCTTATTATCCAATCACTATGTGCAAATAATAGGCTGTTCTGAAGGAAAAGTTTCCTATTGGTCGTGGGGTAGGGCTTGTTCATATGATGCAACTAAAGGTTTAGGAAATGGCATACACCAACTCTTTATCCTGAAAAAAAGTGATGAGAAGTAATACAAATGTGCGAAGAATGGTCGCAATCCGTTGTTCATAATGTGGAGTTTGAATTAAGAATGCCACACTGACTTAAGCTTGATGTGAGGTTAGAGGATGTAAACCGCATAAAACAAGAAGCAGCTACAACATTTATGAATGTTATAGCTGCTATTTTTGTTACCATAAAGAGCGGTAGATTAACGTCTGCTGTTATAATGTGTTTTAGTATTCTTTGTGCATCAGCTTATCAAATACAAGACGTTGAAGGCACATACCAATAACACAGACAAGAAGTTAATAGCTCGTAACCATGGTTGCCATAGCCATGAGGCAAGTGGCAACCTGGTATAGAGAATTAATTGCCAATCACAACAGCGAAGTAAGCCTTCTTACCAGTTGGGTAGATACCTTGTATGTAGAGCACAGGATCTTTGCTAGTAGAAGCCTCTTTAACAACCTTCTGCAAGTCGTCGGTAGACTTAATGTTTTGGTCGTTCACCTTTTGGATGATAAAGCCTCTGGCTATTCCTGCATCTTTTAGTGCGCCGTTGTTCACCTTGATAACCTCAAGACCCGACGAAATACTCAATTGGCTCTTTTGTTCGGCTGTAATCTCCTTGAAGTTTCCGCCAAGAATGTCCAGATCGGCAGTCTTAACAACCTTTGTGTTGCCTTGAGCGTTCTTCAAAGTTGCAGAAGCAGTGGTCTTCTTTTTGTTGCGCATGTAGGTGATAGAAATCTTATCGCCGGGACGTTTGCTTGCAAGAACCTCTTGCAGCTCGGCCATCTTGGTGAGTTTCTTTCCATCAATGGCAGTGATAACATCGCCACCCTTCATGCCGATAGCAGCTCCAGCACCACCATCTTCCACGCTATCTACATAGATACCTTCGTTTGTTCCTAGGTCGTGTTCTTTGCCTTTTTCTTTCTCAATGTCTAGGAAAAGACGCACATCAGTTCCTTTGATGCCCATGAACGCACGTTGTACACTACCATATTGTTTGAGGTCGGCCACTACTTTATTCATAATGGTGGTAGGAATAGCGAAGCCATAGCCACTATACGAACCTGTTTGAGAATAGAGCATAGCATTGATGCCCACCAATTCGCCTTGTGTGTTAACGAGTGCACCACCCGAATTACCTTGGTTGATGGCAGCATCAGTTTGTATGAACGACTCAATAGGGTTGCCACCAAGTGCGCGCGCCTTGGCACTAACAATACCAGCAGTAACCGTAGAATTGAGGTTGAAGGGGTTTCCAACGGCCAGCACCCATTCGCCCACCTTGAGTTTGTCTGAGTCGCCTATAGGAAGAGTGGGGAGGTTTTTGCCATCCACTTTAATAAGAGCCAGGTCGGTGTTTTTATCCGAACCGATAATGCGAGCGGAGTATTCGCGGTTATCATTCAGCGTAACCGTTAATTGGTCGGCGCCTTCCACCACGTGGTTGTTTGTAACGATATATCCGTCTTGCGAAATGATAACTCCCGATCCCGTTCCTTCACGTTTTGGGGTTTGTACTTGTCTTTTTTGCTTCCCACCATTACCTTGACCAGGATAGCCAAAGAAGCTGAATGGGTCGCTGAAGAAGTCGCCAAAGGGGTCGTTTTGCATTTCAACAGTTTGTACTTTAGAGTTCTGTACAAATCTGATGTGCACCACTGCAGGCAGTGCTTTTTCAGCAGCGAATGTAAGATCTACGGGTTGAGCAGGCGTTGCAGGTGATGCAGCAGCTGCGTTAACCTTCATAAACGAACCGGCAGAGAATGCAACAGAAAGCACGCATAATCCACCAATGAGGTACTGTGAATACTTTTTCATTGTCTTTCCTTTTAAAATTACTATTTTTGTTTGTCTTAGTTTTCCATCTGCAAATTTAGGGGCAAATATTGTAAAACAAGAATTTAAGCGCATTTCTTTATCCCAATTTAACAAACGTGATTATCATATTAACGGCTATTAATGCCTTTGGGCTTTCTTTTTGCAGTTGTTTGCGTAGATGTTATTAGTATTTTCTGTTTTCACGGCTAATTGCTGTATCAAATTGTTATATTGTTAAATTTCTACTTACATTTTAATTTTGCTATATTCTTGTTGCGTTTTTTGCACATATATAAATAAGGTGTTCCCCAATCTTCCTTACATTTTTAGCCAATGGGTTGCATACTTCAATAAAATATGTTACTTTTGCAGCCGAAACTAAAAAGGAGAGGTGCTCGAGTGGTTGAAGAGGCACGCCTGGAAAGCTTGTATACGCCTAAAGCGTATCGGGGGTTCGAATCCCCCTCTCTCCGCAAATAGGCTTCAAAAGGACTTCACAAAGGTAGTCATTTTAGCCCTCAAAAATTAGATAATCGTTGTAAAATCAAGGTTTTACAACGATTTTTCTTTGTATATACCTCTATCGCCTGACCCAATATTATTGGTTACGTAGCAAAATAATGATGCCTGGATTAAACTTCTGCTTTTGTAGGTTGTCACATATTTTAGATTTGATAGAAGTCGTGACAGAAGGTTCACTTTATTTTGCGGAGAGTGTCAACCTAGGTCATCAGTTTACTGTGGTCTATCTATCGTCAAATAATATCATAAAACTAGGTTTTATGTAGACATTTAATGTTAATGTGAGATGTGTGAATGAAAGACTATACGATAAAAATATGAGGAATTATTTAGAAAAACTACAGCAGTTGCAGCCTTTGCTTATCTGTATTCTGCTGGTTATGGCAATTAGGATCCGTAGAGATGGTAAGGTGTTAGGACATGATTTGAAGCAGCAACAGGTAGATTCGGTAAAAGCAGAGCCAATGGTTGTGCTTTAGGATGGCTCGGTACGATCAAACACAACAGAACTAGCCAAAGACCTTATAGGTTATGGTGGAACTGTACCCTTGGAGATTAACTTGGAAGATGGTAAGGTGAAGAACATCAAGGCACTTCCAAATTCAAATACACCCGACTTCTTTCAGGAGGCGTCAGCAATTCTTACCAAATGGAACGGACATACCATGGAAGAGGCGGCGAAACTGAAGGTAGACGGCATGTTGGTTGCAACGTTTTCGTCAAAGGCTATCATAGGAAACGTACAACGAGGACTACAGTATGTGGCAAACAATCCTCTAAAATAATCGATATGGTCTGATTTTGATTTATCTGCCAAGGCAATAGTAGGCCTGATTGTTGTGCTTCTGGCCTCTATCTTACCTCTTTTTATTAAGGACAAACGTTATAAGATAAGTCAGCAGATTCTCAACGGGATAGTATTAGGCTTTTGGTGTGGCTCATTCTTAAACTACACTCCATTCATCACTTACATGTAAAATGGTATGAATGTGCTCACGCTAATCGTACCAGTCGTCATGCTTATCACTGCATTTGTGTATCCATTCTTTGGTATGAAGTCATACTATTGCACGCACGTTTGTCCGTTTGGCTCGATACAAGAGCTTGCAGCAAGATGCGTTAGTTATAAGCTCAAAATGAAACCAACGACAGTTAAACGCTTGGATATGTTTCGTCAGGTTCTTTGGGCAATACTCATGCTATGTCTGTGGACAGGTGTATGGTTCGATTGGATTGAATATGAATTGTTCTTAGCCTTCGCATTCCAGTCTGCTTCGTGGGTAGTTATCGTTATTGCTATTGTTTTTGTGGCACTGTCGACGGTGATAATGCGACCTTACTGCCACTTTGTATGTCCAACAGATTAACTCTTTAAGTATAATCAACCATCAACTTCTAAATACAAAAAATAATAGATATGAAGCATTTCAAGGATGTCTTTTTTCTTTAGGTCCATATAACTGGCTGAAATACAAATGGTGCTTTCCGTTAGGTTGTGAAACATGGGAGCGGTAGCACAGATTTGCTGATAGTCAATGGCAGACAGATTTCCTGCATTCAGTTCTTCAGGACATCAAGTTTGGCTTCTGCAAGCTGTTTATCGGTTTTGCCATTAGGGCAAACCTCTCATACCCTTTTGGCGAAGCGTATAACCTTAGACAGAACAGATTGTATAGCATGTCTAAAACAAACCATTGAGACGACAGCAAGAGCATAACCGTTTGGAGTATGTGCCTAGATTCTGTACGTGTCAAGCTCTTTATATCATTCCTTACTTCCTGCTCATCCCTAGGTTGCTTGTCCACATCTTGTCAACTTTATTTTTTTGACCTGGTATACCATGCTTTCAAAAGTATGCTAGACTATGTGTACAACAATACACAACATTATTACAGGTGACAATGGCCAATTTCCATAAAGCAGCATTGAGGTTTGATGAGTCAATAAATTGTAAAATATTTGCACCATGTTTTAACATTGTGAGTGCCATCCGCGCCGAAATTCTGGACGACGGTGCAAAAAATGCGCGTATTTTTAAAGTTTGTAACTAATTGATATATAGATACTTGTGCATTAAAAGGCGCTAAAACACCCCTTTTTAGCATGTTTTTGGCGCTAAAAGTAGGTTTAAGCGCACAGCCAAAAGCACCAAGCTGTTTTTATTGATAACCGTAAAAAATACCTTAAAAAAGGTGCTTTATGCTACATTTTGCCCACTTTTGGTGCTATTTGCAGCAAATAGGCTTGCGTTTTGCTGCATTTTACCTTGCGTTTAGCACGAGTTAGCAGTGCGTTTTGTAGGAGATAGCCTTGCGTTTTGTAGGAGATAGCGATGCGTTTTGGTGCAAATTGCAAAACGGGTAGATGCTTATCGAGCTGCATTTTGGTTTTTTGGGGAAGCAACGCACGCGCAATTTTTCTCGAAATAGAAAGGCAAAAACCTAGTAAATGGAGAAAATAGACGAGTGGAAGGCTTGAAGCGTGCTGGAGTTTTGCCCCCAAAAACGTGTTTTTCGTCGTTTTTAAGAGCAAATTCTCTCTAGAATGGTTCGGTTGGAAATGGTGTTTTGTAAAATATGTTTACCAATTTAACAATTGATTGATAGATGAGAGGTTAGGAGAAATTAGAAAACTTAAAGTTCAACGTTTATTAAAACAGGCTGATATAATAAAAGGGTGTGCCAAGTTATTTTTGACACACCCCTGTTATAAGTAATATGATGTTATTTAATTAGTCGTTCATATAACGTAGTACACGTGCATACATCAATTCATATTGTGCTTTTACAGTTGTATCACTAGTCGTTTTGATACGTTGTTCAAGCAGGTTTTGCAGTTTCTGTGCATAATGAAACACGTATTCAGCAGTGCGGTCAATAGTTTCCATCCACATAGTCTCGGGTTCGCCATAGCCAGTACCGAAGCCAAGGAAGGCTACATCTTGGTTTTCGTCACGAAGACTGCGAACTTTACCAATCTGTTTAATCTCGTTGATATTAGCTCTCAGACGTTCAACATATAGTTTTTGCATTGAGATATCGTCTTCATCAAGCTTTTCGTCACCAGCGATAGTCTTAGCCCATACATGGTTGTAGGTGTCATCACAATATTCAAGTGGCGAATACGAAGTGGAATCAGCATAATAACTTAACGCAAGACGTGCGGTAGCAGATAATGCCATCTCTTGAATACCACTAGCCAATGTTTTATAAGGATGCGCATTAATCTGTGGCAGACGGTTCTCAATAGATGTTATGCCACGCTTACCAAATTGGTGAGCCTCCTTTAATAGCCACATAGCAGCTTCGCGCTGTTGCTCTTTAGATATAACCTGATATCGGGGCAACCCAGAAGATTCAGTGGTTTGATACAGTTTTATACCACCAAGAAGTGCATACACATTGCGTACATAGCCATAAGCTTGCGAAACAATTTGTCGATAGAGTTTAGCTTTCCGCGTTCCGTCATTGCCATCAGGAATCCATTCGTCAAAGTGATTGAGAATATATTCAAGATTTTTTAGACCATAAGTGCTCGACTTAATGGCGTTGTCGCCCAAGTCTTCCTCTATAGCAGTAGGGTCGTAACGATAGCGCGACTGCTGAAGTCCGTAGCGATACATTGGGTCGTTGGCATGTTTAGCAACAAGGTCTAGCAATGGTTGCACATCATCTCTGTAGCTTTTAGCGTTAGGGAAGACACGATATCCCCATTCAATGGCGTAGTTATCGTACACGCCCAAGAGGGGTGGGGTGAGCGAAACGCCTTTGTCTGTTGGTTGTGCCACGTAATTAAAACGCGCATAGTCCATGATGGAAGTTGTTGTGCCATACTTCTGTGTGAAGGAAGCAGAGCGAAGCGAGTCGGTTGGAATGGAAGCCGATGCGCCCATGTTGTGCATCAGTCCCAAGGTGTGTCCCACTTCATGCGTAACGATATATTCAAGTGTAGCCAACTTAATGCTGTCGGGCATATCTAATGTGCGAGCTGTAGGGTCGAGCTGTGCAGTTTGAATAAATCGCCAACTGTTTATCACATTAACAATATCATTATATACCAATACTGTGGCGGTTATAATCTCACCCGTGCGAGGGTCAATCCATGAAGGGCCCATAGCATTTTCGGTTGCAGTGGGTAGGTATCTTATACATGAGTATTTGAAGTTGTCGGGGTCGAAATTAGGATCATCCGTAGGATAATCTTTAGCTTGCATCACATTTTTAAAGCCAATGCGTTCAAAAGCCTTATTCCATCTGGTTACAGCTTTCTTAATAGCCGGCTTCCAGTCGTTAGGGAAGTTATTGTCTATGTAAAAGACAATCGGTTTTACGGGGTCGCTAAGCTTTCCTGCAAAATAAGCTTCAGGGTCTTTCGGTTCAACTCGCCACCTATTAATGAAGCTAGCATGCTCAATAAGACTGTCGTTGACAATAGATTTTGGTGTAAGGAAATATCCAACCCGTGTGTCGCTAAGTCTAGGAATCATCTTATCCTCTGGCAAGAGCGTCAATGTAAATTGCACGCCGATAGAAACAGGATAATTGCTAATGGCCACATTGCCACTGTTGCCACTCATGTTGGTAACATAATTGCGTTCCATCTTCACGCAGGCATTGTTTTCAAAAGCCTTTAATTCCGTCACCTTAATCCATTCGGGGCGCAGGTCTGCATCTACTCTATAGGGTCCAGCCACCTTAGTTATAACAGGGAAATACTTGCTTTCTCTTAAGAAGAACGACGACGCATCGAACAAAATACCACCCGTTTCCTTGTTTCTAGCCTTTATAGGAAAAGAGAAGAAGTCAAGATTGCGGTAATTTATTTCTTCCGCTTGTTTAGCATTTGTAGTAGGCAGAGCATCGAGCATTTCAGTGTTCACTGCTTGCATCACGATAGAACTGTCTTTCTCAACAAATCGGATGTGTGTAATAGAGCCAGCACGGGTGCCCAATTCAGAAAATTGTGGTGCAGAAACCGATGAAATAGTAGCACCTATAAGCATATCGCGGCCAATAGACGAAGGCGGAAGTTCTACCAGCAGCTTCTCGTTGGTGCGATAAAGAGAGATGAAAGGCCCTTTAGCCGAGTCGGTTTTCTCTTCAGTCAATATTCGTTCGTAGGCGTCTTTTTTCACAACTGCGGTTGTGTTTTTGTTTTGTTTCTTCTTTTTAAAGAAAGAGATGGCGTTCGCAGAGATAGACACATTCAATAGTGCCACAGCCATGACGGTAACTTTTGCCGTTCTCATTGATATTAAAGAAACTGTTCTCATTTCTTCACCTCCATTGTTTTGTTGACTTTGAAAAGCATCATCTCGTAGTGAGTGCGAGCTTCCAAAGGCAAGTTCGCTTTCAAACATTTCTCCAGAGCAGTTCTAAGTTTCAGCAAACTATTGTAGAAATATAGTTCAGAGTTGTCTGCAAGTGTGATGTCTACAGTAGGCGCAAGGTTTTGTGAGGGGTCTCCAAAGCCAGGAGTAGCACCTTCGTCGTCGTTTTTTAATGCTGCTCCACCAGCCGAACCTCCAGCAGCAGCACCGTTACCAGTGGCTTTAGATACTGCACTTTGTGCATAATTCATAAACGCTCTTTGCAGGATACGTTCGCCTTGAGAAGGAGCGCGCAATTGCGCAACGCTTTTAAAGACACCATTATATAGGTCGTCGAAATATTCTTTTTGTGTGTAACTGTTAGGATCTAAGTAAGAGGTAACTGCTACGCGATTACGAGCAGCGAGCAAGTCGTAGGCAATAAACTCCAAACTTTGGTCGTAATAGCTAACAGATAAGAAGCCTTTGCGTTCAAATTTGCGGTTGGCATACTTGGTGAAGTTAGCCGCTTGTTGCAAACACCACAATAAAGAGCGCTTCTGGAGTTCTTTCGACACCACTTGATATTGTGGAATTTTAGAAGAAATCTTCATATTGTTGAGATACATACCTCCCACGTTGCTTAGCACCTGCTTGAAAAGCGTATATCTGTTTTGTGCGATTTGCAGGTATAATTTGTCTTTAATACGAGTATCCTCATCGTTCTTAATCCATTTAGAAAGATTGCTTTCAACGATAGAGTAGTTTTTATTGGCAAGTTCGGCACTGGCAATCATGTTATTGCCAAGAGCTTCTGCCTGCACTCTGGGATCCCATCTAGCATTACGTTCAGCGTAAAAGCGAAGGCGTGGATTGATAATATTCTTGTCTACAAAAGCCTCAAGCGTGTTTGTCTCCTCGTTAATAGACACCTTATCAGTATCAAAATAACGGTAGTTCCAATTAATAGTGAAGTAATCGTACATACCTAATCCTGACGAAGCCAGGCTAACGCCTTTGTCTGTAGGTTGTGCCACATAATTATAATGCACATCATCCATTACTGAAGGAGCTAGTCCCATAGTAGTTGTGAAGCGAGCATTACGCAACGAGTCGGTGGGGTAGGTTGCAGATGCGCCAAGATTATTTAGTAAACCTAGCATCTTTCCAGTTTCTTTTGTAACCAACATCTTTAAGCCTTGAGCAAAATGCTGTGCCGATAAGCGGTTGCCTCGCACAGAAGGGTCAACAGCTCCCGTTTCAATCAGGCGCCATTTGTGCAAAAGTTTTTCAACATCCGAGTAGATAAACATCGAAGCGCTCATAATTTCACCCGTGTTGGGGTTAACATATAAGTCGCTTGTAGGAGCTGAAGATGCACCGCTTGGAATGTATCGGATGCACGAATATTGAATATTATCAGGGTCAAAACCTTGTTTTTGAGGAAAATCTACCACTTCGATAGCATTTTTAAACCCAATCTTCTCAAACGCTTTGTTCCATTCCAGTATGCCTTCTCTAATGGGTTGCTTCCAAGATTCGGGGAAGTTGTCGTCCAAATAGAAACGTATGGCATTAACAGGCATGGTGGCTTTACCTTTAGTATAAGCCTTTTTATCTTTTGGTACGAGGTTCCAACGATGCGAGAAGAATATACGTTTTGTGCTTGCACCTTCTTTAGGCATGCCCAAACGAACAGAGAAGTCTACGCCGATGCGCGAATCCATGATGCGCGGACGCATTGCAGATTCGGGTACAAGAGCCAGGCTAAAGCTTACGCCCACAGTTGTAGGACGTTCTCCACCAATGGGCATAGACATCAGTGATGTAGATACGCCATATGTGAAATCGTTATTTACAGAGAGATTTGTGTCGAAACTTTTGATGCCACGAATAAACGATAATTCTGATTTAGGCGTAGCCTTAACACTGTAGTTGCCATTTTTAGTTGGCATCACAGGTATTAAGTTGGTGGGTTTTCCTAATAAAGCAGTTACATCAAATACCACAGCACTGCTGTCGTTGTTGTATGCCATGATGTTAAAGCCTTGCCAAATGCCGTCGCGATAGTTCAAAGACAATGCCTCATTTAGGTCGGGCGAAGAAGCATTGTCTTCAAAAAGGACATTGTTCGGTGTTTTCATTACCACCGAACTGTCTTGTATGTCGAAGTAGAACAATACAGGATTGGAACTTGTTGAGCCCACTGTTACAGCTGTAGGGTCGGTGGTAGAGGTAATTGTTCCACCCAGCATCATTTGCTTTTTAAGCAAAGTTCTAGGTAGTTCAAGGTAAATTTTGTTGTCAAGTTTATGAACGGTGATAAACTTACTACGTGCTGTTTCAGTCTTCTTGTCTTTAAAAAGTCTGTCATACTTTGTTTCTTTCTTAGGCTTTGAGGCCGACTTTGATTTGTTTTCGTCGGCCTTTGCTGCACTGCTTTGCAATGCAAGGAGGAGCAGCAAAGCCCCTCCTTGTACCGATTGTCTAAATGAGAAATTCATTTTTATCATTGGTTGTTATTTATTTCTATATAAAGCCTTAACAATACGGCCTGTGATGTTCTTTTTCGACCAGCGTAATGTGTTTGTTTGCGTGTCGTAACAATATAAGCTTCCTGGCATCGACGCTGCAGCATCGTTTGTGGCAACATAGATAAGATTGTCATTATCAGAGAAAGTAAAGTCTACAATAGTCTCTGAACTGTTACCAACGGTAAATAAAGCTTCTGTTGGGAAGTTGCTATTTGCAAGAACATTGTGAGCATAAACGGCATTGCCTTTTGTGTAATACACAATATTCTTACTACGTGCCGAACGTACTACAGCGCCATTATCAATACCCGAAGAAGCGGGCATAGCTGCTCTGTATAGCACGTTAGGCGCAATCTTTCTGTCGGCTGATGCTGAGAAATATCCAGGGAAGAGATACGTAAAGTAGAATGTTCCCGTACTTTTCTGACAGGTTATCAATGCCATATTGCGCTGTTTGTTTACACTTCCCATGCCCACTAGTGTGTCACCAGTAAATGTTCCTTTTAGTATCTCTGCAGGAATTGAAGTGGTTTCAATGGGCATAGTTAGCAGCGCACCATGCGCATTGTCAAAGTAAGCATCTGCATGCGCATAGAAAAGGTCGTCTCTCCACCATGTTGTCATTCTGTTTGCTAGCGTAACCGAGCCTCCAACTGCATTTGTAAAGCGTGAAGTTTGTGCAAAGATATTGGTAGTGTTCAATCCCACAGAATACAGATTGTTGTTTGTTATCGCCATTGTTTTGGGAGTACCAATGTCTGAGCTAGCTTCAAGCTGAGTTACTTTTTCACCAACAGGAGTTTGAAATAGCGAAAGCATTTCATATCCATCAAGCTGATAAACTGTAGAGGGGTTTCCTGCTGCAATCAACAACACATTGTTAGTTTGGCTTCCAATGGTTTTATGCCATGTCATTGAACAAGGCACGCCAAAGTTGATGTTGGGATTGTTGGTTGCCAATACATCAAGTTGGAAACTCTTGTCCACATCTTCAGATGGTACGTATGAGAGGATGGTCTTGTTGTTGTTTTCGGCTAACAGGAATACACCTTTTGTATAAGCGTATTCTACGTTAATACCAAACTCGTATATTTGGATGTTCTGCCCATTGCTAAGGCGAAGCCGAGCTGAATAGTTGCCAGAGGTTTTGCAAGGATAAACCAACGTTGCATCGTTAGATACCAATTTATGTTCTACTTCCCATTCATAAGTTAACGCTTGATTGCCATTGCTCTGCAACACCGTTGGACTAATCTTTAGCGTATCACCCTGATTAAGTGTGTAGCTGCTGTTAAGTGGAGTCTGCAAACTGATTACAGAAATAGCTTTGTTGCCTTCTGTAGATTCATCGTTTATACACGAGGCTAACATAAAGCATCCAAAAGCTAGGATATATAATGAATTCTTTATCATGTTCGTATGTTTTTTGTTTGTTACCACTGTTTGGTTATTCTGGGTTCGCTGCAAAGTAGGCTACAACCTTTTGGATGTTCCTGTAAAGTTGTGTCCAACTTCTATTGTTACGTATCGCCTTTTCAAGTTGACTAGCGTCAGAGTCGTAGTAAGACAACAGTAGTCTGTATTTAGCTGGTGTATAATCAGGCAGTCCCATCGACTTCAATAGCGGCATATCCCACCAATAGGGTTTTGCCAAAACATTGTCAAAGGCAATTGTTCTCTTTATTTTGTCAGGGAAGCGCACACCTAAGTCGTTGGTTGCTTCCAGTCGAAGTACCAGTCTGATGCTGTCGTTACGTGTGTCGCTTAAGTTTTGACGTAATAATATTACGGGGAAACTAGCCGTTAAACTGTCAGCTGTTACAGTTTGATCGCTATTGATGGCTTCGAAATGAACGCCTGGTTTAGCAGTACTACTAGGGTCAACAACCACCTTATATTGTTGTGTTGCCGACTTTCTTACACCAGCAATTCTTACCCTTACCTTCACTGTGTCTGTAGTAATGCTGGTTGGTTGTGTGCCAAACGAGTAGCTATATAATGTGTCTGCTTCATTGCTTAAATCGAAGTACACTTGGTTCATGCCTTCAAACGTACCATCTTTTGAGTATTCTCCATCATAGTCTACGCCCGAACACGCCTGCCACGAAAGTGCCACTAGGCCGATAGCGCAGAATTTTATTATTGATTTATACATAATTGTAAGTTGTTTATGTTTTTACCTTGCCTTGTTTTTAAGTAAGTACAGCTCTATAGCCCAGATGAAGTCTTAGTGCAGTACTTGTTTTAACGATGTTGTGCCTTGTGTTTAATAAGTATATATCGTTTGGTCGCCATATTCTCTCTCTCTGTCTGGCCAGGGAAGATTGAAGATTGCGTCAGAAGGCTGATAGGTATCAATGTTTCTGAAGTCGGTGAAACTACGGTTATAGTGTTTCAATGCATAGAACGTTTGTCCCATTCCTGGGAACTCGCGCATGCGTTCACGCATCATTTCTTGTTCAAACAGTTCGCGTGTAGACACCTTTGTTGCCTCAACATTGGTCAAGCCTCTGCTCTTTCTCACTTGGTTAAGCAGGTTGATAGCTTCTGTTTGATTGCTATCGTAAAGGCTTTCGCTAAGAATATAGTACATTTCAGGCAGGCTAATTAGCACGAAACCCTTCAATACACCTCTCGTTGCTTCGGCATCATTCTGTATTAAACGAATAAAACTAAAAGACGAAGTAGCCCCCGACGTGTTCTCTCTAAAGAAAGAAGTGAAGCGCAAATCTGAGCTAAGAGCCGTAAAAAGGTCTGTTTCGTAAAGACTACGGGTGTCTCTTCGGCCTTCTACAAATGAGCCAAGACCCGTAGAACGTAAGAAAGCAGTGCGAATAGTGGCAGACCTATCTGCTGCATATACCCCGAATATCATTTCTTTGCTGGCTGGGAAACGCATAACAGAATCTAGCGAAGTGCTCGTGTTTAGTGTAAAATTCTGTGTAGCGTTAATAACTTCACGTGCATATTTTGCGGCTTCAGTGTATTTACCCATAGCATAATAAACACGAGCTTTAGTGGCTTTCACTGCATACTTGTTGAAAAGTATTGTACGACCTTTTGTATAGTCGCGTTGCAGCGTGTTGTCGTATGTCACGTTGTTATCGTTTACGAGCAGCGAGTCGGCCTCGTCTAAATCTTTTAGTATAAGCTTAAATGTGCTCTGCAACGTATAACGTGGGCGATTACTCAAGTTAAATTCTTTGGCGTAAGGCAAGCCCAAGGTGCTAGCATCGCTTCGTCTATAATCTGTGCAATACAGTCTAGCCAAATCAAAGTGCATGAAGGCTCGAAGTCCCAACGCTTCTCCCTTTATCATTTGGCGTTCTTGTGCGCCAATACTGATGTCGTCTATGTGTTTCAACACGTTGTTAACATTGGCAATGTTGTTGTACATATTGGTCCAAACGGCATCAATTACGTTGCGAACCTCTTGGTTGGTGTATTGATATCGGTTGATGTGGTAACTCACATCTAGCGTGTTGTCATAACCAAACTGTTGTCCTAGTTTATCTACTAATCCCCACGATAGGTTCTCGCCATAAAGGTTAGAGGTGGCCAACTTACCATATATGCCAAACATGGCATCCTCATAGCCCGTTAAGTCGGTAAACATTTCATCGTCTGTTAGTTGACCCTTAGGTTGTACATCCAAGAAGTCGTTGCACGATGTGAATAGTGCAAGGGCAGTGGAAAGGGCTATATATTTTGTTATCTTCTTCATTGTTGTTCTGTTTAGTTTTAGAGTGAGAAACGTAATGAGAACTCAAAACTTCTGTCGTATGGATAATTCAGACCGCGTTCTCTCTTTGCTGTTGAAAGATAAAACAGGTCGTTGGTGAGCAGTTCTAAGAACATACGCTTCAAACCATACTTCTGTATAAAGTTTGTTGGAACTTCGTAAGATAGCGAAAGACTACTCATGCGCAGATAGTTGTTGCGTTGTACGAATCGCGATGTTTGATACGGGGTTGCGGTATCATCAATACGTTTGTACTTAGCCACTGTGCCTGGCGTTTTCCATCTGTCGTTCAACACGCGCTCGTCGGCATTATATTTGGGGTTGGCTCCTTCAACTTTTGTAGCTAAAGTCTCGTTATACAATGCGCCTCCAAACGAATATTGGAACGTACAGCTAAGTGCAAAACGCTTATATGTGAGGTAAGAGAATACCGAACCTGTTCCTGAGGGGTTGGTATCTCCGAAAATTACCTTGTCGTTAGTGTCGTAAACAAAGGTGTAAGCGCCATTTCGCTTGATAAATATCTCTTGTCCTGTTGAAGGATCGATACCAGCAGAGGGAACCACCTTAAGGGCTGTGAGCGATTGACCTTCTTCGTAGATAGGAAGCGGTGCTACACCATTGTCGCTTTGGTTCTTTTCGTTTTGCTCGCGCAAGGAGTTACTTATCTTTTTGATTTTATTTTTATTGAGAGCATACGTTAGACCCAAAGACCATTGCCAGTCTTTATTTTGAATGGGGATGGTGCGTAGGCGCAATTCAAATCCTTTGTTTTGTACTTCTCCAATGTTTTCGCGCGATGTGGTCACACCCACCGAAGGCGCTTTGGTTATATCCAAAAGCAGGTTGTCGGTGTTCTTGATATAATAATCGGCCGAAAGATCTACGCGTCCGCGGAATGCTGTAAAGTCTAGACCGATGTTAGTGCTAAGCGTGCGTTCCCATTTCAAATCGGGGTTACCAATAGTTATGGGGGTTGCTCCTGTTCCCTTTCCATAAAAGTAAGAACTGTTATAGCTGTATGTTGTCAACGCTTGATAAGGGTTGAAGTTGATGTTACCCAGATACCCCACGCTAGCACGTAGCTTAAGCAATTGCACTGGCGTTCCTTTCATAAACTTTTCGTTGTGGATGTTCCAACCTCCACCAACGCTCCAGAATGGTGCAAAGCGCTGGTTTTTGCCAAAACGCGATGAACCTTCGTAACGATAGATAAGGTCAAGGAAGTATTTGTTGTCCCAAATAGTATTGGCATTCACAAACACACCCACACCTCTGGTTTGCGTATCCGAACCGCTAGGACGGCTGCTGTCGTAAGAAGTGGCAAAGGCTGGATGTCCCAACTTGTCCGAATAGTAGCCTATTGAGCGATAGGTGGCTGCGTCTGATGAGGTTGACTCCACGCTGCTACCACCCATGGCGGTAAGAAACAGTTTTTTAAAGAAGTAGTTGTTGTACGATAACATTAGTTTTCCTTGCAGCGTTGTGGTGTTCACAGTGTTGTCTAAAAGTGAACCGCGCTGGTCGGCCGACTTACTTCTGATTTCGCTATAGGCTAATGGTGAAGTAAAGCTACGTCTGTTTTGCTTATTACGGTTGATGGTAAAGTCGCCATCCAAACGTACTTTTTCACCAAACCATAGTTGGATGCTGGTTGTATTGAGAAAGTCGAAAGCGTTTGTGTTTGTATAACTACCCAATGAAGCGTCGTATAATGGATTGGCCAAATCGTGATAAAGCGATACACGCAACTTGCCATCCGAATCGTAAGGATTCTCGTAGGGATTCATTTTTGCCCAATCTGAGAAGTCGCCATAGGGCGATTCGTTGTTTGTTACTGATGATATGGTAGAACTATTCGACACAAAGAATTTGCCCGACACATTATAAGAGAGTCGGAAATTGGTTGACAGACGTGAACGGTCTGAACCCTTCATTACACCAGCATCTTTGCCATAGCGCACACCAAGGTTGTATTTGGCGCGTTCGTCACCTCCGTCTACGCTTAAGCTATGCGATTGCGAGAAGGCATTTCGCAGTGGCTTCGAAAGCCAATCGGTCTCTACACCGCTTTGTATGTTATTGAAAATGCGCGCATAGTCTTGGTCAAGTGTATATTGTCGTGAAGGCGATGTATCTGTGAACAAGCCTGCCAAACGCTCGTATTCCAATTTCTCACTAGCATTTAATAGGTTATAATCGTGCAAGTCGGGAGTTGAAAGACGCACCGTTCCGCTATAGTTAAGCTTAAGCTTTCCACCCTTTAGCGTTTTTGTTGTTATAACAATTACACCTGCAGAAGCCTTAGCACCATAAAGAGCAGAGGCAGAAGCGTCTTTCAACACGGTAACTGTCTCGATGTCGTTCATGTCCATGTCATAGACATATTCTGCAGTTACTTGAGCACCGTCTACTACAAACACGGGCGTATTAGCCTGTCCGTCGAATGTTGCACGACCACGAATATTGATTTCGGCCACAGAATTGGGGTCGGCACCCTTTAGGTTATCGTCCGAAATAACCATACCAGGCACAAAGCTTGCAATACTTTTCAATACGTTTTTTGTTCCCACATTCATCAGTTGGTCGCGAGTTACGGCCACCTGAGCACCAGTAAACGAGTTTTTGTTTTTGGTTTGGTAACCTGTTACAACCACTTCTTGCATTTCTTTCGAGTCTTCGTGCAAGGTGATATTGGCCGTGGCGCCATTTTTCACATTCTTATTAACGCTTTTATAGCCAATGTAAGCCACGGTGAGGTGCACCTCTTTCTTATCTGTTTTTACCTCGTATTCGCCGTTGATGTCGGTAACAAATCCGCCATTTATGCCATCCACTCTGATGATAGCGCCAACAAGAGGGTCGCCATTCACGTCGGTAACCTGACCGCGAATGCTACCTTTACGTTGCGTCACGTCCTTTTTGGCAAAAGTAATGGTGTTGCCTTCGATATTATATGATAGTGGAAACTGATTAGATAAGTTTAGTAGCAGACTTGAAACAGACTGGTCGCGCACGTCAAGTGTAATGCCTTTAAAGGCTTTAACGTCTTTATCTGTAAACTTAATACTTAGTCCTGTTTGCTTTGCTACCTCGTTTGCGAAGTCCTCAACCGAGGCATCGCGCATAGAGAGGGTTACTTTTGCTCCACTCAACTCTTGCGCTGAGATGGGCAGACTTAGCGGACCAAAGCATAAGAGGTTCAGAAAAAGAACGCAACTTATGCGCTGGAGAAATTTAATCTTCTGCATCGTTCTCTATTATTTAATGAATTTTGTTATTCGAAATACAATCTTTTAAAACTTGATACTCCTAATTTACTCGTGGTCTTGGAGAGAAAATGACTTAAAAATACTTGTTTAATTATTGAGATGATTGATACCTGTGATACTGTACCTTATTTATATTCAATTGCAAATGTACGGAAAAATATGAAAACAACCACCTATTTAGTTATTAAAAATAAACAAAATGGTGTGTTTCTGTTGAATTTTGTTAGTCTGCTCCTTAGTTTTACTGATATTTTTGTTGCTGTTTGGGTAAATTGATTAACTAATAAATCGGTTCTCATCACTTTTTATGTTACAATATGTATCACGAATTATCCTAGTTTCAATGTTTAGCTGATAATCAGCAAAAACAGATGTTACACTGCAATCTTTCTTGATGCATTTACTTTTGTGTTTCAACGGCGCTTGTTGGCATTGTTATTTTATCAATATTAAGCATATTCGTTATATCTCGGTCTTTTTGTTGAACCAAGATGATGAATTTGTTGTTTCTAGAATGTAAAATAATTGTACTAGAATTTAACATTGTGAGTGCCTTCGTTTAGAAAAAATGGGGCTAAGGCTGAAAATTTGGGCGTATTTTTGTGAGTTTGTAAAGTGTTAGTTTCAAGTTAGTTACGGGTGTAATACCGAAAAATGGGTTATTTTTAGTATGTTTTTGATGTGTTGTGCCTATCTAAACTCACTGCCAAAAATTCTTTCTCTGTTTGCCTTCAAAACCGCTAAAAATCCTATAAATAAGTACTTATAGGTTATTTTTCGGCTGTTATTTGTGTATTTTGCTGCTAAAAGCTCTGCGTTTTGCTGCAATTAACCTTGCGTTTTGCTGCTAAACGCAAGGTGTTTTGGTGCTAAATGCAAGGCGTTTTGCTGCTAAATGCAGTTCGTTTTGGTACAAATAGCATTTTTTATCGAAGGGTTAAGTCTTCATTTTTTTGTTGTTTCGCTTTAAATTTTGGCGCACTTTTTCTCAAAATAGAAATGCAAAACCATATGAAATAACAAAAAACGGTGTAGAAATTCGCTTGAAGAGGGAAGCGAATTTTGAAATTTCAGTGCATTTTCTACCTATTTTAGTGCTTTGATTTGTCTAGAAGGCTGGAATTTATAGTTGTGTTTTGTAAAATACATTTACTAATTTAACAATTTCTCGATAGGTTTATTGTCTGTTTAGAGATGTTACCAACACGCTAATGAATGAGTTGGCGCTAAGATAGGTTTATTGCAAACAAACTATATAACTCAAGTTAATATTAAAAATAATTGATGATAGTAAAGTGTTTGTGCGCTTTTTTTTGAATAGCATCAAGTTAGAATAGCTATGTGCTTAAATAGAATTAAACAAAAGAAGTTGTTTTGTTAACAATATTATACCAAAAAACCTTGTGTGTGTCAACAAAATTATCGACATTTGTAAAAAACTTATTGCCACATTAACTTAAACATTGTGAGTAGGTACCACTTAGTTGTGATAAAGATATTTATGTGCAAGGTAGAACCACATTTGGAAATTATCAGCCTTAGGTATTTAGCCAATAATATTAACTAAATGATATGCAACAATGAAAGGTAAAGATGAAATGATTTTTTGTCACTTAAAAGCTTACTTCATTAAATTAGTGGAGTAGGTTTGTATCCCCATTTGTGGGTATTTTGTGAAATAACCTAAGTCAATTTCTAAAATAAAGTATTTCTTTTTATTAACTTCGCGCTTCAAACGAGCGTCTTTCCAGTAAAGAGTAGACGTTTAACAACGAATTTAAGTATAAGTTTTATCAAATAAAATCTTGAAGAATATGAGCTTTAAAAAAACAATCATTCCGCTATTTATTTGTGGAATAGTTCTTTGCCTTTGCTCGTGTGCAAAGGAAGACGAGTTCGAAATGCCAACATTGGTTCTTTCTGAAAGTAGTGTTTCCTTTGATAAAGGTGTGGGCGAACGAACAATTAGCGTCACTACCAACCAAAATTCCTGGATTGCCTCTTCGCCTCAAGAGGGAGATTGGCTGTCGCTTGTTCAAGATGGCAATGTATTAAAGGTGAAAGTTGCCGAAAACAAAATGGGAACCGAACGCATAAGTCATGTTATTGTCAATGCCAATGGTGCAACGGGTAAGATTGAAGTGAGACAAAGCGCTGCTGATGTAACGCTTGATGTAGTGCCCACTGCTATTTACTTGCCGCAATCGGGTGGCGAAAAGGTTGTTGATGTTACTACAAATACTTCTGCATACGATGTAGTTCTTAGTGAGGATGTTACTTGGTTGAAGATAATAAAGGGTGATGAAGAGATAAAGTTAGTGGCCGAGCGCAACGACTCTTACCTTAACCGTGAGGTAAAACTTTATGCTAAGAGTGGTAATCAAACACGCGAAATCGTTGTTTCTCAATCGGGTATCCAACGTTTTGTCTTGCCTATCAACCCCGGTTTACCCCAAGATGTGCATAAGATTATGGAATACGAATTGGGACGAGGTAGCTATTTGCGCGAGTATCAATCTGCTATGCCGGCCTATGGATTGGAAGAAATGTACACTTTTATCACGCCTTCTCCCATTCTTACATTGATGCAATATAGTAGTGCCGATGGCATTACGCCTTCTCAAATTATCACAGTGGGCGATGGTGCAACAGCTGTTGAGGCAGTTAAAGACAAGGCTTTTGCAAAATTCTTGGCCGATAATGGTTATGTACGTAGCAATTCGGCTTCGGATAGAGAGTATGTCAACGATAAAGAGTTATTGGCTTTGAAGGTTTATATCTCAGAAAAGGTGGGCAATCAAGGGGTTAACCTTACTTTTACACCTGTGATGAAGCAAGTTGGTGATTATAAAACATTCGATAGGCTACCTTATTATCCACTCGAATTGTTGCAGGATGATAATGTGAAATTGGCTCAAGTTGAAAAGTATGAACAAGATGCCGGTAGCAAAGAAGAAGAGAGAAGTTTTAACGAAAACAAGAATACTGAGGTGTCTCAACTGCAATACACGCTTAAAGCTAACAGTGATGCCTCGGCTCCATATGGTCGTATTCACATTTTTTATACCACTGATAAAGACGGCAAATCGCCTGCTAAGTTAGGTAGTGTACAGATAGGTGCCTTGCTTTTTAAGGATACTAGCTTAGGACTCTGGAAGTATGGCAACAAATGGGTTGTTACCAACGAGTTTAAAAAGAAGTTGGGAGACGAGGGATTCTCGTATCTTCGTTCGGCTGGCAACACGCATTACTTTGTTCGCGAACGCGATCACTTGCTCATTGCTGTTTTGTCTGTTGTTGATAATAATGTTCCTGTGTTGGCATTGCTCTACAATTATGATGCTTCTGTGCAGGGGGCTGGCACCAAAGCGCTAAAGGCTCAAAATAAAATGGTGAGCAACTTTGTGGATGCTACGAAGGCGTTGAAGTTTTAGTTATAGGTTATTCCGCATTTAAAACCAATTCAACATGCGTAAAGTAAAAATATATAGGTTGTTTATGCTCTTGCCTTTAAGCCTAATTTTGGGATTAATGGCAAGCTGTGTAAAAAGCGACGACATAGAACAACCGCAACTTAGTGTATCTGATAAAGACCTAAAGTTTGCTAACCAAATTGGCGAAACAATCGTAACGGTTAATACCAATTGCAAAGAATGGATTGCCACAACGCCCAAATCGTGGATGCACCTCACGAAAAACGGAAATGAGATTGCCGTGAAAGTGGATGCAAATACCACTGGAGCTGAACGCAATGGCTATATTCTTGTTGATGGCGGATTGGCGGTTGAGAAAATTTCGGTGACCCAAAGTGCAGCTGATATATCGCTAGAAGTAGCCAACGGTGTGGTGGTTTTGCCTCAAGTGGGTGGCACAACAACTGTTGATGTTAACGTAGAAGGCAGTCTTTATGAACTTGCTCAGAACGAAACGCCCAGCTGGTTGCAGATTGTGAAGAAAAAACACGCTTTGAAATTTATATCAAAGCCAAACTACGATTCAAACGAGAGAAGTATTAAACTCACGCTCTCGTATGCAGGTAAGAGCAGCGAGGTGGTTGTTAAACAGCCTGGGGTGTCTACTTTTATTTTGGCATGTAACCCTGGTACCCCATTTAGTTTGCATAAGATGATGGATTTTGAATATCGTCGAGGAAGTATTCTTAAGGAATATGGTGGCCCAGATGTTGGTAATGGACTCTATGAAGAGAGTTATATCTTCAAAACCTCGTCGCCTTTATTTAAAGAAGTGTTCTATGTTCACGACACGCAGTACTTCACACCCACACGCATTTTTACCCGTTCGTTGGTTAAAGAGGGAGTTGACGCTGTGCGTTCGCAAGCTTTTCAAGACTTTGTTAAGGCTAATGGTTACGAAAGAGACTCAAAAGACACCAATCATTATGTAAACCAAAACGAACTTATCACCATGGATGTGGATGTGATGGAGAGAAACAACAGCGTGGTGCTGTTTTTCTATCAGATGCATGTCCAAGACCGCGATTATGCCACTTTCAACAGTCTTGACCTTGGTCCGCTTGAACTGTTGAATAAGACAGACAAGAAAATAACTGCTGTTGAGGAGTATGAAACGGCAAAAAACAGCGAAGAAGTTACGCGACAGGTATCGAGAAATAGAGAAATTGAAGCCGTGATTTACAAAACAACCGACCCCCTGGTGGTGTCTCGCACCTATTTCTTTTATACGCGTGGTGGTGATTCTCCTGCACCTGCCGATAAGATTGGAAGTGTTGAACAATATAGTTTGAGTATCAGTCAGCCCAATTTAGGCTTGTGGCAACACGGCAGAGAATGGTTTATCACGCGCGAGTTTGATAAGTTGCTTACTTCAAACAATTTCGAGTTCGTGGGCTATAATGGCAAACACCATGTATATGCGCGTCGTTCAGATTATCTTACGCTAGCCATTTCGGGAGGTAAGTTTTCTGATGTGAACAATGGACAGCCCGTTATGCAACTCTCAGTGTTATACAAACCCACAGTATTTGCAGGAAGTAAACAAGCCACGATGGAAAAAGTGGAACAGATGCTTAAAAAGCACAACACAGGGAAATAAGAATAAAAGGACTAGCAATGAAAAAAACAATCATATATCTATGTGCCTGTGCCCTGTGGGGCATGATGGTTGCAACCTCTTGTAGCGACAATTTAGAGTCGTCGGTCGCAAATTCTGATACACGTTCGGTAATTATTGATAAAAACATTTTTGCCGTAAAGGGATGCATCAATGTGAAGTTGGCTAAGACCACAACACGTGCACTGTCTAGTGCTGCCGATGGAAATGTGTCAATGCAGAGTGTACCGTCGGCCATGTCGAAGGCTATGAGTTTTTCGGGCGCTTATAAAATGGAGCGTGTTTTTAAACCAGCAGGTATCTACGAAGCACGCACTGTGGCCGAAGGACTAGATCGCTGGTACACAATTTATTTTGACGAAAGTAAAGATGTGGATGCCGTGTTGCAGCAATTCAATAAGGTTGGCGGTGTGGAATGTGCTGAAAGGGTTCTGCCCATAGCGCACCCCGAGATTAAAACACGTGCTTACGCTGGCGGCAAAGCACCCACGCAACAGGGCAGTGGCTTTTTTAACGACCCGCTTTTGCCTAAACAGTGGCATTATTACAACGATGGCTCGGTTAGTGCCCATGCTAAAAGTGGGGCCGATTGCAATGTTAAACCTGCTTGGGAAAAATACACAACAGGCAAAAGCAATGTGATTGTTGCCGTTGTTGATGGTGGTATAGACGTGACGCACGAAGACCTGGTTGACAATCTTTATGTGAATGAGAAGGAGAAAAATGGTCAAGCAGGTGTTGACGATGATGGAAACGGATTTGTTGATGATGTCTATGGCTACAACTTTGTTGAGGCAAAAGATGTTGTTGGGGGCAAGATAGAACCCGACAACGAAGGGCATGGCACCCACGTGGCCGGCACTGTTGCGGCTCGTAACAACAATGGAAAAGGCGTTGCGGGTATTGCTGGAGGCGATGGTACACCAGGTAGTGGCGTGCGACTTATGAGTTGCCAGATTTTTAGAAACAAAGACGAGCAAGGAGATGCCGCTGCGGCCATAAAATATGCGGCCGACAACGGAGCAGTTATCTGCCAAAACTCGTGGGGATACTCGTTTAAAACTGGTGTTACGGCTATGCCTCAATTGCTGAAAGAGGCAGTAGACTATTTTATTAAGATGGCTGGCTGTGATGCTAATGGCAATCAACGGGCTGATTCGCCTATGAAGGGAGGTGTGGTAATATTTGCTGCAGGCAACGAAAATAAAGAGTTCTCGGCATACCCCGCATGCTATCCGCCAGCGATATCTGTATCGGCGATGGCTTGGAATTTTGCAAAAGCTAGTTACAGCAATTATGCTAACTGGGTAACAATAATGGCTCCAGGTGGTGATCAGGACACTTTTGGAAACGATGGTGGCGTGTTAAGTACTGTGCCAAAACGTAAAGTTCCCTCGGGTTATGCTTTCTTTCAAGGCACATCTATGGCCTGTCCGCACGTATCGGGCATTGCTGCGCTCATCGTTTCGTACTTTGGTAAACAGGGCTTTACTAACGAAGAGTTGAAGTCTCGCCTCATAACGGCTTACCGCCCCTATAATATTGATGAGATAAATCCTGCTTATAAAGGCAAGCTTGGAAGGGGATTTATCGATGCCGAAGCTGCTTTCGAGTCGGATACAAAGATTGCTCCCGATGAGGTGACTAAGCTAACGCTTACGCCCGACTTTGTTGATGTGAATGCAGAATGGAGCATTGCCAAAGACGAAGATAAGACAGCGGCCTTCTATAGATTATATATAAGTGCTAACGACCTTACCCCCGAGAGTCTTAAAGATATGGATTATCAAGAAATTAATGGGGTGGGGCACAGCTTAGGTGAGACACTTAATTACACGTTTAATAATCTAGAAGACAACAAAAGTTATTCTGTTGCCATTGTTGCAGTTGACCGTTGGGGAAATGTTTCAAAGCCAGTTATTAAGAAAGTCTCCACAAAACAGAACCATGCACCAGAGGTAACCAACTTCCCTAATGGGGTTATAGAAGTGAATAGCAATGCAAGAAAGTCGTTTACCTTTAATGTGGCCGACCCAGATGGACACAGTTGGGATATAAAAGCTGCAGGAGAGACCAAAGGTGTGTCTTATTCTTTGAAACAAGGAATGGTTACAGTGAACCTTGTTCCTGTACTCGAGGCTGGTGATTACACGTGCACGTTTATACTTACAGATGATTTGGGTGCTAAAACAGAACAGCGTTTCACGTTTAAAATCATTAAGTACTTGCCGCCAACACTAGAAACGCCATTCTCTAATTACATCGTGGGGTTGGATGAAGGCTTGGTGTCTATACCTCTGAATGGACATTATAAGCACAGTGGTAGCAATCAATTGTCTTTCCAAGCCAGTGTGGGAAATAGCAGTGTTGCTTCTGTAGAGTTAAATAACGACAAGCTTCAGCTCAAACCTTTGGCCCTAGGACTTACCCGCATTAGTGTTGTTGCCTCAGATGGTACGCAGCGATCATCGGAAGGTTCGTTCCAAGTTCGCGTTGTCGAGCGTAAGTCAGCCCCTGTTTATGCCGTTTATCCCATACCCGTTAAGACGGAGATTAACGCGCTTCTTAATTCTGATGTAAAAGAAGCCGAGTTTGTTGTCACTTCAACAGTGGGCGAACAGCTGATGAAAGCCACTGTAGTTCCCGACAACAACAATGTTGCAAAGCTCGACCTTTCAAAACTTCACACAGGTACATACAAGCTTTTTGTGTACACCAACAAGGGAACACACGTGCAAATGTTCATTAAACGATAACCCTAACAATTATGAATAGTAAACATATCATCTTGGCTTGCCTAGCACTTATGGGTGCAATGCAGGCTAATGCCCAAGGACAAGACCTTTCGATACTTACTGCCAATGCAGATGCCCGAACGGCAGCGATGGGTAATGCAATGGTGGCAGCAAAGGGTATGCATCTCTACGCCAATCCTTCTGCTTTTCTTGGTGACGACAAGCGTTTTGCAGCTGATGTAGCTGCTGCTGCTTTTGAAAAAGAACAAGGTATAGAGGGTACTTTTTCGCTTTACACGACCTCTGTGGGCTATAAGTTGGCTAGTAAGCATGCTGTGTTTGCAGGTTTTAGATATGCAGGCGGATTGAAGTTTAAGGGCTACGACATGCAGGGGTTGCCTACAAAAGATTATAAACCTTATAGTTGGACCATTGACCTAGGTTATGCTTACATGCTTGGTGGTGGTTTTTCGGCCTATGCTATGGGCGGAATGCTCTTCAGTCATCAGTCTAAAAATGCTGTTGGAGCATCCTTTACGTTAGGCGCCTCTTATCAAAACGCCGACCTTAGGGTTGCCAATAAGTCTGCCAGTGTTATGCTTGATGCTAAGGTTGGCGCCATTGGTCCAAAGTTAGATTTTGGTAGTGGCAACAAGAATTCGCTACCAACACATGCGGTTCTTGGAGCAACAATGACCATCGATGTTAGCGATAAGCATCAAGTGGCAACTGCCTTGTCTTCGCGTTACTACTTCTTGCCAGAAGATAGCAAAACATTTATGGCGGGTGGAGGTTTGGAATACACCTATAATAAATTAGCTTCGGTTCGTGTAGGTTACGAATATGGCGACCACAACCTCAGCCATGTCACCATGGGCGCAGGCATTAAGTATGGCTCATTTCGCCTAAATGGTGCTTATTTGCTGAGAACGGCTGATGCTGGTAGTAGCTATTTCAATGTAGGCATTGGGTATGATTTTTAATAACATGACTATTTTTTAAGCTAAAAGGCTGGTTCTATGAAAGGTCTTTGAAGACTATTCTAGGTTTTATCTTGATGCATGCTTACATATGTCATTGAACTTGGTATGAGTTAAAGATGAAATACAAACGTAGAATTTATAGAAACAGCCTCATTCAAATCTAAAATATTGACGTATGAAAAAAACTTTATTCTCATTTTGTGCATTAGTCTTGTGCCTTTCTGCATCGGCACAACTGGTAGAAACACCAAAAGGTAAGCTGATAGACCACATGTATCGCTCAAGTAGTTCGTGGGTGAAGAAAGGTTGGATAGGAACTGAACCTGGTAGATACGACGGATTGGTGTCTAAGGTGGTTGTTGGCGAAGATGGTTGCCTGTATGTGTATAATCCAATTTCAGGCTTCGACAGTAAATCATGGCTAAAACTAGACCCATTGAGTGCTGGAAAATATCGCGCTAAACTGCCTCAAGTGATTTTTAAAGACAACAATGGAGGTGACGATGATGATGAGGGAGCAAACACCGAGCGTAAGTTTTTGCTTAATCGTATGAGTATTAAAGATAATAACCAATACGAAGTGGTGTCGAAAGACAATAATTTCATGGATTTTTCGTGGGATGGACAAACGCTAAAGATGCTTGGCGTAGGCAATAAAAACGAAATATTAGGCATAGTTTATGATAATGGTTCGTGGGAAAACCGCTACGGCGACTGGGATGTAACTATCGAAAGCTTCGAAAATACACCTGTTACTCCACCCGCAAATGCTAAGACTGTGCAATATACGCTCTCTTCTAAAGAAGAAACGTCGCCACGCGTGATTGATGCGGCTATTGATGGTAATGATATTTATTTAAAAGGTATTTCTAAAACCAGTAAATTGGCCAATGTATGGGTGAAGTTAACGCAGAACGGAAATACAGCTGAGATGCTAACCAATCAATATCTTGGTACTACGGTTAGAACAGACTTCGTGAGATTTTCGAATGATGCTTCCGTATATCATACTTATGCAGCTGCCTATAGCGATGCTTCAACGCTGGCTAGTAAGCTAACTTTTAGTGTTAATGCCGAAACAGGTGTCTTAACTTGCAACAATGTGCTTAAAATTGTTTTCGGTAAGCGTAGCACGGAGAATGCTTTAGTTGATGGAATGGAAACTTTTGAAAGCCTTGTGCTTATACCTTTTGTTAAGAAAGCGGCCAAACCAGCAGCACCCACTTTGCACTATCGATCGGCAGTTGATAGCTACGACTATAGCCTAACCACCATTACATTGGCGTTTTATGTAAGAAATGTGGATGAGTCTGGCAATTATCTCGACCCCAATAACATGTATTATAACGTATATATCAACGATAATCCTCAGCCATTTAAGTTTTTGAAGTCGCAGTATTATTATCTTGAAAAGGATATGGTAGATATCCCATTCAACTACCAAGATAAACGAAACGAAGACTTTAAGGTTTCTGACGATCAGCGTATTTTACACTTCTATGATGCCCATATAAAGAAGCTTACTGTGGTGATGGTTTACGAACAAGATGGTAAGAAGTATCAGAGTGAGCCAATGAGTACTAATGTAGTTACTTCTGGCATTGATAAGGTTGCTACAGACAATAAAGTGGTGGTTGGCTATTATGCTGTAGATGGTAGTAAACGCCAACAACTGGAGAAAGGTGTCAACGTTGTGAAATATTCAGATGGCTCAAGCAAGAAGATTATTGTAAAGTGAAATGTTTATACTAGTTAATTGTTAAAGACAGTATTATATAAACCTATAAGGGTGAAAAGATAAAAGCGATATGCAATTTCTGAGACTATGGTCTCGTTCTTGTCTTTATCTTTTCGCCCTTCTTGTTTCTTGTTTATCCTTCATGCTGATAAAAAGCGTTTTAGAGATCTGTTCTTATGTGGACTGTTTGTTCTAGGGAAACAATAGTGTAATGGGTTTAAGTCGTTTGTTGATGGATAGAGATACTGAATGGTCAAAAGTACGAAGGGCTACAAAGGGCTTATAAAAAAGCAAGCGCCCAGTTGTCAATGCAATTGGGCGCTTGTTGTAAGTGTTTAGAGCTTGTATTACCTTTGGTATTTAAATCGTTTAATGCTCTTTTTAGGCGTCTTTTCAAACTCCTCGGCATGAATTTCGATGCTCGACAGTTTGCAGTAGGCTGGCAATATCGCGTTAAGTTCTAGGCGATTTTGCTCCATCAGGTTGGCCAAGTCTTCATTGTTCAAACCGAGATTGTTAGCTTCGTCGAAGTCGGGGAATACCAGTCCAATAAGTTTTTCTCCGTCTTGAACTACCACGCTTTCTGTGACAAGAGTCATAGAGTTAAGCTTGTCTTCAATCTCTTCAGGGTAAATGTTTTGTCCGTTCGAGCCTAGGAGCATGTTTTTGGAGCGTCCTTTGATAAAGACATTACCATTTTCGTCCATCAAACCCAGGTCGCCTGTATGATACCAGCCTTCTTCATCAAGTGCTTCACGTGTGGCTTCCTCGTTCTTATAGTAGCCTAACATCACGTTTAAGCCACGAGCAAGAATTTCACCAGGTACGTTTTGCGGGTCGCTGCTGTTGATTTTTACTTCCATATGAACCACCGCCTTGCCACATGAAGTGGGAACAAAGTCGTTATAGTCTGCATAAGTAATGATGGGTGCACATTCTGTAGCACCATAACCAACGGTGAAGGGTAGGCCGATGCGAGTGAGAAATGCTTCCACTTCACGATTGAACGCTGCCCCGCCGATGATAATCTCGTAGAATTCACCACCGAAAGCAGCAGCTACCTGCTCCTTAATCTTCTGGTTAATCTTCTTGTTTATCACCGGCATGTTAAGCAGCAGGCGCATCTTGTTGTTTTGTATTTTGGGGAAAACGCGCTTCCTGATAATCTTTTCGATTACCAGTGGCACAGCAATAATTACCTTTGGTTTAATCTCGGTGAATGCTTGGGCAATGATAGCAGGACTTGGAATGCGGTTGAGATAATAGATGTGGCAACCGCTACAGAACTCGAATATAAACTCGAAGGCCATGCCATACATGTGGGCCATGGGCAAAATGCTGATGATGTGCGCACCAGGAGAAACGTGCGGACCGAGTACACCGACGGCAAAGTCGAGATTGCTCCACAAGGCGCGATAAGGAATCATTACGCCTTTTGAGAAACCTGTGGTGCCACTGGTGTAGTTGATAAGCGCCAGTTCGTCGGGGGTTTGCTCGATGTGATAGCTTATATGCTCCCTACGGAAGTACTTGGGGTATTTCTTTCCAAATATTTCATTAAGGTGTTCGCGTGCAAAAGTAAGCTTATCGGTACGCGATAGCACTAGCGAATAGTCGGGAATATAGATAATACCTTCCAGTTGTGGCATCTTAGTGGCATCTATGGTCGTGGCCACCACATCGCCCACAAAGAGCAGTTTCGCTTCAGAGTGGTTTACGATGTTGTGCATTTGGTCGGCTGTGAACTCATGAAGTACAGGTACAGCCACTGCACCGTAAGTTAGTGTTGCTAAGAATGCAACAGCCCAATTAGCACAGTTGCGCCCAGCAAGTGCAATTTTATCTCCTTTTTGTACTCCGCTATTCTCAAAAAGTATGTGAAGCTTCTCTATTTTTCTTGCTACGTCATGGTACTGTAGCGTCTGCCCTTTAAAGTCGGTAAGGGCATCAAGATCCCAATGGTCTATGATACTCTTCTGTACGCAGGCGTTGAAGCTAGGTATTTTTTCCATAATTATGTTGCTTTATAACGTTATATCTGTTTTTAAGGGAGGGTGGCCTGTGCCTAGTGTGCATATCTCTTGCGAGATAGATAAGGGCGAAGGCGCTTACACGTTCTGGTAGAGAAAGCGTTTAATGCTCTTTTTAGGTGTTTTTTCAAATTCAGAATCGTGTAGTTTTATGGCTGAAAGATGGCAATAGGATGGTAATAGGGCATTTAAGTCGCGCCTATTTTGCTCCATGATGCCTTCCAACTCTTCGGTAGAGAGGTCGAGCGACGCTACTTCGTCTTGGTCGGGGAACACCAATCCCACCAATTTGTCGCCTTTTTGCACCACAAGACTTTCGTTAACCAACGACATAGAGTTGAGCTTGTCTTCTATCTCCTCGGGGAAAACGTTTTGTCCGTTCGACCCTAAAAGCATGTTTTTGATGCGTCCTCTTATATATATGTGTCCGTCGGCAGCCATTGTGGCTAGGTCGCCGGTGTGGTACCAGCCCTCTTCATCCAGTACTTGCCGTGTTGCTTCTTTGTTTTTATAATATCCTTGCATAATATTGATGCCACGAGCAACAATTTCTCCTGGCACATTCTGCGGGTCGGTGCTGTCGATTTTAACCTCCAAGTGTGATAAGGGTAGGCCACACGAACCTGAAGCAAACTGGCTTTTATCGGTAAAAGTGATAACCGGTGCAGCCTCGGTAGCACCATATACAACCGTAATGGGGAAACCAATGTCTGTAAGAAAGTCTTCAATTTCCTTGTTTAGACTAGCTCCTCCAACAATAACTTCATAAATATTGCCGCCAAAAAGGTCGCGTACCATTTGGCAGAGGCTGTTTTTTACCTTTTTACCAATCACAGGCATACTCGACAATAGTTTTATTCTACTGTTTTGTACCTGAGGGAAAATTCGCTTACGTATAATTTTATCTATCGTAAGTGGTACAGACGACACAATAGCGGGTTTCACTTCGGCCAGGGCCTCGATGATTAGTGAAGGTGAAGGCTGGCGAGTGAGGATGTAATTGTGTGCTCCTACGCAAAATGATAGTACCAATTCGAACATTTGGCCATACATGTGTGCCATTGGGAGGATACTTAAGATGTTGCTACCAGCTGGTACATGTGGAGCCAAATCGTGCATCATGAAATCTAGATTGCCCCATAATGCTCTATACGGCAGCATCACTCCTTTGGAAAATCCAGTTGTTCCACTGGTGTAATTGATAATAGCCAACTCTTCGCTTTCATCTAGATGATAGGCTACGTGTTCCTTTCTGAAATATTTGGGATATTTTTTTCCGAATAGTTCGTTAAGGTGTTCGCGGGCAAAGGTCAACTTATCTGACTTGCATGCGCGTAACGAGAAGTCGGGCAGATAAACGATGGCTTCGACGATAGGCATCGTTTCTATCGTTATGTTCGCTGCAATAGTGTCTCCTACAAAGAGTAACTTCGACTCAGAATGGTTAACGATGTTGTAAATCTGCTCGGGGGTAAATTCACTTTGCACTGGAACTACCACAGCCCCGTAAGTGAGGATAGCAAAATAAGCTACTGCCCAATGGGAACTATTTCGTGCACAGAGGGCAATTTTATCCCCTTTTGCGATGCCACCATTTTCGAATAGTATGTGTAATTTCTCTATTTTACGCGCAACATCTTGATATTGCAGCGTCTTACCTTTGTAATCGGTGAGGGCATTAAGATTCCAATGGTTCTTGATGCTCTTTTCGATATATGCATTAAAGCTAGGTGTCTTTTTCATTGCACATAATTCTTAATCTTGTGCAAAATTACAATTTTGCTTGCACATTTCCAAAACTTATGTGCAGTTTGTACGGACTATTTAATGAATTTAGGTTTTCTAGTGGGTATAAACAATATTATTTCAGCCTATAAGGGTAGAATGCGGGGTTAAAAGTAATTCTTTCTCATCACTCATTCCTTGGGCTTAGGTCTTTTTATATGAATATCAATTTAGTTTGATAACGGCCAATTTCCCACTAATCATCATTGAAGGGCATTGATTTTTTGTTCATTCGTGGTGTGTCTTAATTACTTTATCTTTACTTTTTATCGCTTTTTTGTCGGCTTGGTGATTTTTTGTGTAAAATATTAAGTACAAATTTTAACATTGTGAGTAGCATTTTTGCTCACCATTTGCCATTCGTTCGCAAATATTCAATTCTCGCGTGAGTTTATAAGGGTGTAAAGAGAGTTAGTTAAGTAATTGCCGGTAAAATGATTTTTAGTGTCAAAACCCGCAGTTTATGCTATAAAAAAGGAGTTTTGTACTAAATTCTGGGCCAAAAAGCACCAAAATGGGGTGTAATATGGTGCTAAACGCAGTGTAATAAGCTGCAAAACGCAGTGCGTTTTGGTGCTAAATGCAATGCGTTTTGGTGCTAAATGCAAGGTAAAATGGTGCAAAATGTGAATTTGCTCAGATTTTAAAACTTTAAAAATACAGCGTAAATGATATTCTTTACACTATAAAACGAACAAAAATGGTGTGTTATTAGCCCATAAAACCTGTTTTTAGGATGATAAAAAATTGCACTTTCATCAGCAAATAGAAGAGTAAAATGGTGCAAAATGAAGGATTTGGGCTAAGTTGATGCGTAAAATAAAAGGCGTGAGGTTGAAAAAATGCCTAAATTTTATGTTTTATAGCACCTGTTTTCTCTAGAATGCCTTGGTCTGAAGAGTGCGTTTTGTAAAGTAAGATTACCGTATTTAACAAGCTGTTGTGGAGGCCTTGTTAAACAAATGTCAAGTAATCGCGCTAGCTTAAATTTTTCAAAGCCTTACAGCATACATCAAAATATTAATATCTTGCCAACAGTTGATAGTCGATTAAGAGTACTCGCAGTCAATAACAATTAGTATGTTTGTGTTTTTTTGTTTTTCTTCTGTGGGGTTCAATGGTTATTTATGAAGACACGTTCATAGAAATATTTTTATACACAAAAGGCAATTAAAGTATGTGGTTTTAAGAAGTTATTGGGTCGCTTAAGAATACGAAAAACAAGTAAGGGAAAAATTATATGTAGGGAAATGATGTCTTCGTCAAATGAGTTGCAATCGACTGTGTGATTTGTTTGATACAGGTTGGTTTCTCAATCATACTCATTCTGGTGAAATGGGTAACGAATAGGGAAAATAAACAGACAAATAGTCAATTAGCAAACAAAAGGAAAGCAGAAAAAAGAATATAAAATCAACATACTTAAAAGGTAGAATGATAAAAAATGAAATAAACACCGTTAAATAGCATAATTGAGCGCGAGTGGCGAAAGCAATAAAATCGGCTAAAGAGAACAACTGAATCAAAAAACATTTAATAGTTTCTTTTGTATTTGTTTGTTTCGCAAACAATTGTTACCTTTGCGTTTAAATAATTGATGTAAATGTCTCTGATTATCCTTTTAATCATAGTCGTTGGGTTCATTCTCATTAGTACAGAGAATGTTACAAATGTGAATAAGGCCGCTGTAGCAATCTTTGTTGGTACAGTGGGGTGGGTGCTGTATGTGTCTTACGGTACCGATTTTGTGCAAATGATGCACCAACAGGCCTATACCAACTATCTAAATGGGGCAGCGCACAGCAGTATGGCTGTGAAGCAGTTTATCGCGCAAACCGTATTCCTAAGATATGTGGGTAAGGCTTGCGAGATTGTATTGTTTTTGTTGGCCACAATGACTATTGTAGAGATATTGAATAATAATGGCTGTTTCGATTTCTTGGGTGTGTGGGCACGCACAAGAAATAGCAAGAAGTTGCTTTGGATGATGATGCTTATCGTCTTTGTTGTTTCAGCAAACTTGGATAACCTCACCACCACCGTGATGGCTTTAACGCTGATACATCAAGTAATACCCAATAGACGTTACCGAATGGTTTACGGTAGTGTGGCCGTGATAGCCGCAAATATGGGTGGTGCATTGACAGTTATTGGTTCGCCCGAGGGTCTTGTGCTTTGGAATATGGGCGCAATAACTGCATCAAACTATTCGTTGAGTATGGCATTACCTTGTATAGTGGCTTGCGTTGTTCCAACATGGCTATTGTCTAGAAGTCTGCCTCACCGCCTTGATATAGAATTTTTACGACTTCCATATCGTGGCGATGACACCAATCTCAATGTGTGGCAACGTTTTGTGATGTTTGTTGTGGGTATTGGGGGGTTGTGGTTCATACCTACATTTCATAATATTACCAAACTAAGCCCTTTCCTTGGTGCGCTTTGCGTGCTATCGGTGTTGTGGGTGGTAAACGAAATATTCAACCGCAAGTTATTTAATACAGGCGAAACAATACACCGACGCATACCCCGCGTGTTGCAATATGGTTCGATGCAGATGATATTGTTTGTGTTGGGCATAATGTTGGCCATGGGCGTAGTTAGCGAAACAGGTTTTTTTCGAGAGGTTATGGCCTATATCGATAAGCAAACACCTAATAT
Source organism: Hoylesella shahii (assembly GCF_937990675.1). Lineage (NCBI taxonomy): Bacteria > Pseudomonadati > Bacteroidota > Bacteroidia > Bacteroidales > Prevotellaceae > Hoylesella > Hoylesella shahii. The sequence continues at coordinate 75,666 of NZ_CALKQY010000049.1, forward strand.
CTGGTTCTTTGGCGTAGCCTGTGCAACCATTAGTAGTGTGCTAGATAGTTTTGTTACCACAGTGTCGGCCGTATCGCTTCATTCTGTTGTGGCAGGAGAAAGCAGTGAATTAGCAACCTATGCGGCAAACTTTGCCAAGAACGGAGCGTACTGGAAAATGATAGCTTTTGCCACAGCTATGGGAGGAAATATATTGCCGATAGGTTCGATAAGTGGTTTAGCGCTGATACAGACAGAGCGAATGCGTGTGGGATGGTACTTTATCCATGTGGGCTGGAAAGCTCTTTTGGGTGGCATCTTAGGCATGTTGTTGCTTTGGTTCTTAGTATAGGCGCCGAGAGCCAGGCTGTGGTTATATATATAAATTAAAGCAGAGAAAGGAAAAGCAAGAGATGATGTGAGTGAATTTGTTAGATGATTGTTTCTGTTTGCGCGCATTTTGTTAAAAGAATGAGCAAATTATATGCAAAATTACAAATATAAAGCTAGCAATTGTCAATCAGTTAACTTGTTGGATAGTCTAATCAATGCAACGGGCATATGCACCAACTCAATCAATGACCTATCAAAAAGTTATTTTGCTTCATTGACGTAATAAAATCTTTTATGCCTTATTATATTATAAGCATGTAGAAACTAGATAAAGTTATCAATAAAATGACAAAAATAAAAACAATAGGCGTACTCACTTCGGGTGGGGATGCACCGGGAATGAATGCCGCAATACGTGCCGTGACACGTGCAGGCATATGCAATGGTTTTAATATAAAGGGGATATATCGCGGTTTTGAAGGACTAATTAACGACGATATAAAACCTTTTACCACAGAGAATGTTAGTGGTATTATCATGCAAGGTGGTACAATCCTTAAGACAGCACGTAGCGTAGAGTTTACTACAGAAGAAGGCAGACAGAAGGCTTACAATAATATTGTGAAGCAAGGGATTGATGCACTAGTTGTTATAGGTGGAAATGGCTCGCTTAGTGGTGCTAAAATCTTTGCACAAGAGTTTGATTTGTGCTGTATTGGATTGCCAGGAACTATAGATAACGATCTCTATGGCACCGACTCAACCATTGGTTATGACACCACAATGAACACAATCGTAGAATGCGTTGACCGTATTCGCGATACTGCGCAAAGCCATGAACGCATTTTCTTTGTAGAAGTTATGGGACGTGATGCAGGCTTTTTGGCTCAGAATAGTGCTATTGCAGCGGGAGCAGAAGCAGCAATCATACCAGAAGATTCAACAGATGTAGACCAGTTGGCTAGATTTATGGAGCGAGGTATTCGTAAATCGAAAAAAAGTTGCATCGTTATAGTGTCAGAAAGTCCAAAGTGTGGCGCGCTTTATTATGCCGACCGTGTAAAGAAAGAGTTTCCAGATTATGATGTGCGCGTCTCAATCCTTGGTCACTTACAACGTGGTGGTAGGCCAACTGCACACGACCGAATTCTTGCTAGCCGCACTGGAGTTGGTGCTGTTGATGCTATTTTGCAAGGACAACGAAATGTCATGATTGGCGTTCGAAATAATGAGATTGTTTACGTGCCACTATCCGAGGCAATACGTAGCGACAAACCATTTGATAAGAAATTAATCACCGTTTTAGACGAATTGAGTATTTAAAGTGGACAAATCTAACCACGGAATTTAAATCAATACAATTAAAATGCTATAACATTTTGGCAATTCCGTTTTTTATGGTTACTTTTGTCCCATTATAATTAAGGAAACTAAAAACAAGATATCTGAATATGTCAAACATAGAGGGACACATATCGCAAATCATTGGTCCGGTTATTGACGTCTATTTCGACACCAAAGGCCAAGATGCAGAAAAAGTGCTGCCAAAAATACACGAAGCCTTACTTATCGTTAGGCCTGATGGGCGTGAACTTATAGTGGAAGTGCAACAGCATATTGGCGAAGATACCGTGCGTTGCGTGGCTATGGATAATACTGATGGCCTACAACGCCACCTTAAAGCAAAACCATTGGGTAGCCCTATCACCATGCCTGCTGGCGAACAAATCAAAGGGCGCATGATGAATGTTATCGGTAAGCCCATTGATGGTATGTCTGACCTGAGTATGGAGGGTGCTTACCCTATTCATAGGGAAGCGCCAAAGTTCGAAGAACTTTCTACTCATAAGGAAATGCTGGCAACAGGTATTAAGGTTATCGACCTGCTTGAGCCTTACATGAAGGGTGGAAAAATTGGTTTGTTCGGTGGCGCAGGTGTGGGTAAGACTGTGCTTATCATGGAACTTATCAATAATATTGCCAAAGGACACAATGGATATTCTGTGTTCGCTGGTGTTGGTGAGCGTACACGCGAGGGTAACGACCTTATCCGAGACATGATTGAGTCGGGCGTTATACGCTATGGCGATAAGTTCAGAAAGGCAATGGAAGAAGGCAAATGGGACTTGTCACTCGTTGACCCAGAAGAATTACGCCAATCGCAAGCAACACTTGTTTACGGACAGATGAACGAACCTCCAGGCGCACGTGCTTCTGTGGCATTGTCTGGTTTGACCGTAGCTGAAGAATTCCGCGACCATGGAGGTAAAGACGGAGAAGCTGCAGACATTATGTTCTTTATTGACAACATCTTCCGTTTTACTCAAGCTGGTTCTGAAGTGTCCGCACTGTTGGGTCGTATGCCATCAGCCGTGGGTTATCAACCTACATTGGCTAGCGAAATGGGTGCGATGCAAGAACGAATCACGTCTACAAAACGTGGTTCAATTACCTCGGTACAGGCTGTTTATGTACCAGCTGACGACCTTACCGACCCTGCTCCTGCAACAACCTTTACACACTTGGATGCTACAACAGAACTTAGCCGTAAGATTACAGAGCTGGGTATTTATCCTGCTGTAGACCCACTGGGTTCTACTTCACGTATTCTTGACCCACTTATTGTAGGAAAAGAACATTATGAATGTGCTCAGCGTGTTAAGCAAATTTTGCAACGTTATAAGGAATTGCAAGATATTATCGCTATCCTAGGAATGGATGAATTGAGCGATGAGGACAAACAGACTGTTAACCGTGCACGAAGAGTTCAACGTTTCCTCTCTCAACCTTTCACCGTTGCAGAACAATTCACTGGTGTTAAGGGTGCTATGGTAAGCATTGAAGATACCATTAAGGGCTTCAATATGATTCTTGACGGAAAGGTAGACGACCTTCCAGAGCAAGCTTTCTTGAATGTGGGAACAATAGAAGATGCCATAGAGAAAGGAAAGAAACTGCTTGAAGCTGCTAGTGCAAAATAAATAGTGTAAAAGCAGGTGTCTATGCTCAAGTTAATTATAGTTTCTCCAGAGAAAATTCTCTATCAAGGCGACATCCAGAACGTGAAAGTTCCAGGCTCTCTTGGTGAATTTGAAATTCTCGAAAACCATGCGCCTATCATCTCTTCACTAGATGCTGGCAAAGTGGTTTATGTCACAGGTAAGGACGAAACACATGCCTGCGACATTGTTGGAGGCTTTGTCGAGGTGCAAAAAAATGTTGTGTCCCTATGCGTAGAGGTATAACTTCTCTATGAGTAGTGCTATGGACAATAAGCTGATAAATAAGTATAGGCGTAGTTTTATCTACCAAATGCTCATTACACTAATAGTGTTAGTGGGGGGGGGATACGCTGTTGCTGAATTGTGGTTGGGATATACTGTAGCACTACCGCTCTCGGTAAGTGCAACAGTGTTCTTTATCCTTGAGTTGGCAGACATTCTTATTTGGTCTCGCGTAGCAAGTAATTCTCCAGACAGCCTTCCTACCTTCTTTATGGGGGTGTCAGGCTTTAGAATGCTGATATGCTTGATGGTGTTCTTTATCTTCTATTTTGTTGCAAGTAGACAGCAAATGTTGCTTTTCTTATGCATCTTTGCTGTGTTCTATGTGGCAATGCTGGTACATCATACGCTGTTTTTCTCGCATGGTAAAGGTAAGTAGGGCGCAATCGCCTATATATAATAAGGTATATAATGAAAAAAGTAAGATACATATCGCTCATTCTAGTATTGTTTCTTTCGTCGCTTTCGCTCTATGCGTCAAGTAACGAAGGGGATAACAATAAGGAACTTGACATTCCCGAGATAGTGCTCGAGCACTTGTCTGATGCTTATGAATGGCATGTTGCCACGTATCAAGGCAAGCATTTGAGCCTACCATTGCCGATTATTGTTAAAAGTGGCGATACAGGTGAATGGTATGTGGGTACTGCTCACAATCTACCAAATAACTTTTTCTTTGATTCACAACATCACGGAAAGATATACGAACGTCATGCAGATGGATCAACATCGCGTCCGTTAGACTTGAGTGTAACTAAAGCAGTTGCTCAAATATGGATAGTCGTGGCTGTGTTGCTCATTGTCTTTTTATCATGTGCACGTTGGTACAAGAAAGTTAACGAGAAAAGTGAGGCTCCAAAAGGTTTTGTAGGATTGATAGAGATGCTCGTGATGTATATTCACGATGATTTGATTAAACCTGCTGTGGGCGAGCGTCATTATAAACGCTATTCACCTTTTTTGCTCACGGTGTTCTTTTTTATCTTCACATGCAACCTCATTGGTTTGGTTCCAGTGTTTCCCGGTGGTGCAAATGTTACGGGTAACATCAATATAACCATGTTCTTGGCGGTTACATCAATGCTTGTTATCAATATCTTTGCTAACAAAGAATATTGGAAAGAAGTGTTTTGGCCAGAAGTACCAATGGCTCTAAAGTTTCCTGTACCTCTAATGCCAGTAATAGAGGTTTTCAGTATCTTCACAAAGCCGTTTGCGTTGATGATACGTCTCTTCGCTAACATGATGGCAGGACATGCTATTATCTTAAGTTTTACTTGTGTTATCTTCCTAGGATGGAACATGGGAGTGGGCTATGGATTAGGACTTAACCTATTGGGCATAATTATGTTGTTGTTCATGAACTGTCTAGAATTGCTAGTGGCTTTTGTTCAGGCCTATGTGTTTACTATGCTTAGTGCTGTGTTTATTGGTATGGCGCATAAAGAACACCATTCTGCAGAATAATAATTCCGCTGTGTTTCTACGTTACATACGCTCATAATAGTGTAAGTAACCTTCAATGCAAAACATAGTAAATATATAAAATACATTCGGCGTCTATTCCCAAAAACAAATGGACGTTGTATTAACAGATATTGACAATATTAAATCAAAGAGTATATAAACAATTAACAAAAAGAATAAGAACTATGATGATTACAACTTTATTGGCTGCCGAGGGTCTGGCTCAGCTAGGCTGCGGTCTTGGTGCAGGTATTGCTACAATTGGTGCTGGTTTAGGTATTGGCCGCATTGGCAGTAGCGCGATGGATGCTATTGCTCGTCAACCCGAAGCAACGAATAAAATACAGACCAACATGATTGTTACCGCTTCTTTCATTGAGGGTTGTGCTCTCTTTGCTATTGCTGCGTGTGCATTCTTGATTAAATAAATTAACTGAATGGAGAATTTACCATCAATATTAACGCCCGACTTGGGCTTGCTCTTTTGGATGCTCTTGGCGTTCTTGGTGGTTTTTGTTGTTCTTGTAAAATACGGATTTCCTGCCATTATCAGTATGGTAGATGCCCGTAAGGTTTACATAGACGAAAGTCTGCGCAAGGCTCATGAGGCATCAGAACGGCTAGAAAACATCAAGCAAGAAAGCGAGCAGATACTTCAAGAAGCGCGAGAGAAACAAACACTCATCTTGAAGGAGGCTGCCGAGACTCGCGAAGCCATTGTTGAGAAAGCTCGTCAAGTGGCACGAGAAGAAGGTGCGCGTATGCTCGAAGAAGCCAAGCGCCAGATAGAGGTAGAGAAACAAAACGCTATCCGCGACATTCGTACGCAGGTGGCTGAGCTTAGTGTTCAGATTGCTGAGAAGGTAATGCGCGAAAACTTAGCGTCAGACGCTCAACAAATGTCTTTGGTTAATCGTTTCTTAGACGATGCTTTCTCTGTAAACCCCAACTAAACGCGTTATGGATATAGGTTTAATAGCTGTTCGATACGCGCGCGCTTTACTTAAAGCTGCCATTGATAACCACTGTCATGAAGGAGTGTATCAAAATATGTCGAATTTGTTGGAATGCTATATGAATGTTCCGCAACTTCGTCCTACGATATGCAACCCTATGTATTCGAAACCTAAAAAGCAATCGGTGGTGTTGGCTGCATGTGGAACGCCTGCTGTTGAACTAACAAATCGCTTTATCGCTCTGGTTTTGCAAGAGGGTAGGGAAGAGATGTTACAGTTTATGGCTTCGTCTTTCATCAATCTTTATAGGCAATTTTTCCATATCACCAGTGGCAAAGTCACCACAGCTGTGAAACTAACGACTGAGGTGGAACAACGTATGCGTCGCATGGTTGAAGAGCGCACGCAGGGCAAAGTGGAGTTTACCACTGTGGTAGACCCCACCATCCTTGGCGGTTTTGTGTTGGACTACGACACCTATCGCATGGACGCAAGCGTGAAGAGCAAACTAAATCGCATTCTAATTGAATTAAAAAACAAGTAACATGTCTGATAAAATAAGGCCCAACGAGGTCTCTGAGATATTGTTCCAACAGCTTCAGCAACTCAACGACGGACAAGACTTTGATGAAATAGGCACTGTTCTTACTGTTGGTGATGGTGTTGCGCGTGTCTACGGACTGCGTAATGCAGAAGCAAATGAGCTGCTTGAGTTTGAGAACGGAACCATGGCTATCGTTATGAACCTTGAAGAGGATAATGTTGGTTGTGTGCTTCTTGGCCCTACCTCTGGCATTAAAGAGGGACAGGTTGTGAAACGTACGCACCGCATTGCCAGTATTAGGGTTAACGAGAATATGCTCGGGCGTGTAATCAATCCCTTGGGTGAGGCTATCGATGGACAAGGTGAAATTGATTTGACTAACTCTTTTGAGATGCCACTTGACAGAAAGGCTCCTGGAGTTATCTATCGCCAGCCCGTTAAGGAACCGCTTCAAACAGGACTTAAGGGTGTCGACTCAATGATTCCAATTGGTAGGGGTCAGCGTGAGCTTATCATTGGCGACCGCCAAACAGGTAAAACAGCTATCGCTCTTGATACTATCATCAACCAAAAAAGTTTCTACGAAGCCGGTAAACCGGTATATTGTATCTACGTTGCTATTGGCCAAAAAGCTTCAACAGTGGCTACACTTGTACAAACTTTGAAGGAACGAGGAGCATTAGACTATACAATTATTGTCTCGGCCACTGCTGCAGACCCAGCTGCTATGCAGTACTATGCTCCATTTGCTGGTGCTGCCATCGGTGAATACTTCCGCGACCGTGGTGAACATGCATTGGTTGTTTATGACGACTTGTCTAAACAGGCTGTTGCTTATCGTGAAGTGTCGCTCATTCTTCGTCGTCCATCTGGACGTGAGGCTTATCCTGGAGACGTTTTCTATTTGCATAGTCGTCTTTTGGAGCGTGCAGCACGTATAAACGACCAACAAGAGGTTGCTGAAAAGATGAATGACCTTCCCGAATGTCTTAAAGGACATGTAAAGGGAGGAGGCTCTCTTACTGCACTTCCTATTATTGAGACTCAGGCTGGCGACGTATCTGCTTACATTCCTACTAACGTTATCTCCATCACTGATGGCCAGATTTATTTGGAAACCGACCTTTTCAACCAAGGTTTCCGTCCTGCTATCAATGTTGGTATTTCAGTTAGCCGTGTAGGTGGTTCTGCACAGATTAAGAGTATGAAGAAGGTTGCGGGAACACTTAAAATAGATATGGCTCAATATCGCGAGTTAGAAGCTTTCTCTAAGTTCTCTAGCGATATGGATGCCGTTACCGCAATGACGCTGGATAGGGGACGAAAGAACAATCAGTTGCTCATTCAGCCTCAATATAGTCCAATGTCTGTTGGCGAGCAAATTGCCATCTTGTATTGTGGAACGCATGGCTTGATGCACGAAGTTCCAGTAGAACGCATTCGCGAATGTCAGGACTTGTTCCTTGAGAAGCTACGTTCTACCCATCAGTCAACCATTGATTTGTTGGCTAGTGGTACAATCAACGATGAAGCTTGCGCCATACTTGAGAAGGTAATGGCCGACATCGCCGGTCAATTCTAAAAAATTTAGAACATCAAGGATAAGTACAATCCCGCCTCATATATTTGTGGGGTGGGGTTGCCATCCTTCAATACATAGCGTATGCCATCATTAAAAGAGATAAAGACACGTATTGCCTCCGTCAATAGCACTCGTAAAATAACGAGTGCAATGAAGATGGTGGCATCGTCTAAGTTGCACCATGCTCAGCAGATGATTGAGAATATGTTACCTTATGAAAATATGTTGGAGCATATTCTTAAGTCATTTCTTGCGTCTTTGACCGAGACACACACGCCATTAAGCGTTGAACGCAAGCAGCTCATACGTGTAGCGCTTGTGGTTTATTCCAGCAATAGCAGCTTGTGCGGTGGCTTTAACGCCAATATCACAAAGCTGATGCAGCAGACGGTGTCACATTATCGTGAACAAGGAGTAAGCGAAGTCTTGGTTTATCCCATTGGCAGAAAGATTGCTGAACAGGCATCTAAGATGGGTTTGCAACTTTGTGGAGACTTTAACCATCTTGCCGAGAAACCTAATGCACACCAATGTGCTGAGATAGCCAGAGAATTGACTCGTAAGTTTGAAGCAGGCGATATTGATAAGGTAGAGCTTATATACCACCATTTCAAGAGTGCTGGTTCGCAGATTTTAACTCGTAGAACTTTTTTGCCTATCGACCTCACTACTGAAGTTGGCCGGTTTAACGACCGCGACCTTAGTTCTAATGTTGTAACGGCAAAGGCGCAAGAGTATTTGAAGAATAAAAAATCTGAACAAACAAAGAAGAAAGAAGAGGCTAAACCGCTTAATGATAACTTCCTAGTTGAGCCTGATATGGCGACAATCCTTAATTCACTCATTCCCAAATTATTAAATTTGATGGTGTATACAGGGTTGCTCGATAGCAATGCCAGCGAACATGCGGCGCGTATGGTGGCAATGCAAACGGCTACCGATAATGCCGATGAACTTCTTCGCGGCTTGAATTTACAGTATAACAAAAGCAGACAGCAGGCAATTACAAATGAATTGCTTGATATTATGGGAGGCAGTGTAAACAATTAGTTATTTTCTTATTGTTGCTTTCTCTGTGTTTGCGTTTGACAACTTTGCGTCTTAACGTCGTACCTCTTATAGGTGGTCGCTTAAAGCGTAAAGTTGTCAATCTTTTGTTTATTACATGTTATGTTTTTTGTTGCTTGTTATCTGTTTTTTATAAGCATCTTATTTCTCATTAATACCCTAACTTACAATGATATACGAATATCAATTGCGCTTGTTACCCCAGCAGGCATACACCCAAGATAGTATACGCGAATATGTAGCTCACGAAAAAGGCCTTGATGTGCGTACCATTAATCATGTTCAAGTTCTTAAACGTAGCATTGATGCACGTCAACGTACCATTATTGTTAATCTCTCTGTTCGCGTATTTGTTAACGAGAGACCCGATAAACAAGACTATCAAAGCATTTCTTATCCTGATGTTTCTCAATCTCCTGCTGCTATTGTTGTTGGTGCTGGCCCTGGTGGATTGTTTGCTGCATTACGGTTAATAGAACAAGGTGTTCGCCCCATTGTTGTTGAACGTGGTAAGCGTGTTGACGAACGTCATCGCGACCTTTCTTTAATAACTAAGGAACAACAGATTAATCCTGAGAGCAACTATTGTTTTGGTGAAGGCGGTGCAGGTGCTTATTCAGATGGAAAACTTTATACCCGTAGTAAGAAACGTGGTAGTGTAGATAAAATATTAAATATATTTTGTCAACATGGTGCATCCACTGCAATTTTGGCCGACGCTCATCCTCATATAGGAACCGACAAGTTGCCCAAAGTTATCGAAGCTATCCGTAATACGATTATTAAATGTGGTGGTGAAGTATATTTTCAGACAAAGATGACGTCGTTTTTGATGAACAATAATACTGTTATTGGAGTTAAAACTTTCAACAATCTTACTTCTCAAGAACGTCATTTCAATGGTCCAGTAATTTTGGCTACTGGTCATAGTGCTCGTGATGTGTACCAGTACTTAGCCGCTGCAGGCATACCCATAGAGGCTAAAGGTTTGGCTATTGGTGTAAGATTGGAGCACCCATCTGCCTTGATAGACCAAATACAATATCATAATAAGAACGGACGCGGAAATTATTTACCTGCAGCAGAATATAGTTTTGTTGCTCAATCAGCCGAACGAGGCGTCTACTCCTTCTGCATGTGCCCGGGAGGTTTCGTCATACCAGCTGCAACCGAATATCAACAAATAGTGGTCAACGGCATGAGTCCAGCCAATCGTGGTTCTAAATGGTCAAATAGTGGAATGGTGGTAGAGATACGTCCCGAAGATGTTGAGGGCGACGACGTGTTGAAAATGATGCACTACCAACAGACTATTGAACACGATTGTTGGGTGAATGGCAATCGTAAACAAACAGCTCCTGCGCAACGAATGGTAGATTTTGTAAATCGCAAGCTTAGTTACGATCTTCCTAGAAGCAGCTATTCACCAGGGATTATATCTAGTCCACTACATTTTTGGATGCCCAAGCATATCGTTTCGCGTCTTCAAGATGGATTTCAAAGGTTTGGTCGAACCAGTCATGGCTTCTTAACTAACGAAGCAGTGCTTATCGCCACCGAGAGTCGCACTTCTTCTCCTGTAAGAATCATACGAGATAAAGAAACCTTCCAGCATGTTAGTATAAGCGGCCTATTTCCTTGTGGTGAAGGTGCTGGCTATGCTGGTGGTATCGTTTCTGCAGCAATGGATGGTGAACGCTGTGCCGAGATGTGTGCATCCTACATCAAGGCTATTAGTTAATTCGTCTTTGAGAATCCTTCTTCGTCCAGTGCGTACTTATTAAAAAGCACCGAAGACTTTAATTTTGTTGTGTACAGTATAACTTTTCTTGTTAGTCAAATTTATCTAGGTGTATCCCATTGCTAGTCTTTAGCTTCTTAATAGGTTGTTTATGGCGTACAACCTGACAACTTCTTTTGAGAATTGGTTAGTTTTGGCAAATAAGGCGTTATAAATTCCATTATCTTTCATAACTAAGTAGACCATCTTATCCACGCATCTTGTATGTAACATTTCAGCAAAATGCGTGTATTTGTTTGGTCTATCTACTTTATGCAATGTTTTCTCTTGCATTTAATTGTGTGTTTTACAATTGAAAAATTTTTGTGTTCGCCAACATTTATCTATCTTTGTAGTTGGTTCTAAATCAGCAATTGCCCATCCATGCATAGTTTGTTTGGGTGAAAAACGGTTTTAATACCGTACGTGCTTATGGTATAGGGATTATTCATCAGTATGATTTCCTTCACCATTTTAAAACACAACGTATATATGAAATATGCCATTATAGCCGCAGGTGAGGGCTCACGCCTTAGCCAAGAAGGTGTTCAGCTACCCAAACCATTGGTTAAGGTAAGGGGTGAACACCTTGTAGACCGGCTTATCAGAATATTTATGGCTAACAAGGCCGAAGAAATTTTGGTTATTTGTAACGAACAAATGACCGATGTTGCAATGCATTTAAGAGATGTTCAGCGCGATGGCTTAGATGGAAGGCAAGTGCCTTTAAGGTTTGTTGTTAAATCAACGCCCAGTTCAATGCACAGTTTTTATGAGTTAAGCCCTTATCTTCGCACATCGTCTTTTGTGCTTACAACGGTAGATACAATTTTTCGTGAACGCGATTTTGAGGCCTTTGTCTTATCGTTTACAGATGCATTAGCAACAGGCAATGATGGATTGATGGCCGTAACGAGTTTTGTAGACGACGAAAAACCGTTGTATGTACAAATCACCAACCCTCCGTACATTTCAGGATTTTACGATGAGAAGGCATCTTCTTGTCAATATATCTCGGCAGGAATCTATGGGCTAACCCCCAATTGCCTACCAATCTTACAGGCTTGTATAGAAGGGGGAGAAAGTAGAATGCGCAACTTTCAACGTGCACTGATTGCCAAAGGCTTAAAGTTAAGAGCCTATGTGATGGGAAAGGTACTCGACATTGACCACGCATCAGACGTTACCAAAGCAGAAGAGTTTATTAATGAGCAGTGTAGTTGCCATATATAGAGATGAACGTTTCTCGCCAAACTCGGTTAAAAACGACCGATCCATTTTAGATGCAGTGTTAAGTAAGTTGCATCGTCATGATGTAGTGGCCATTTCCGAGCAACAGTTGAACGAACAACATCGGGCTGCCCTCTACTTGTCTATGGGGCGTTTACCACGCACCATTAAACTTCTGAAGCAGTTCGAATATCAAAATCAGGCCATTGTGTTGAACAATGCCAAGGCGCTCGAATCCTTCTCGCGTAGCCACATACATTGTGTGATGCAAGAAAATGGCATTGCTATGCCCCCCGAAGAGGGTACAAGAGGCTATTGGGTGAAGCGAGCCGACTTTGCTGCACAAACACAAGACGATGTGGTATATTGCAAAGATAAAGCCGAAGTAGACAAAACCAAAGAACAATTTGTGCAACGTGGTGTGCACAACTTGGTGGTTAGTGCTCACGTAGAAGGCGACTTGGTTAAATTCTATGGCGTTGCAGACAGTTTTTTTTGGCATTTCTATCCCACAGATACGGGTCATTCTAAGTTTGGCGACGAACAACATAATGGTTCAGCTCATCATTATCCCTTTAACGTGCAACAACTAAGGCATACGGTCGCCCGTTTGGCAAGCTTAACAGGAATAGACGTTTATGGTGGCGACTGCATAATCAATAGCGATGGTCGTTTTTTTATTATCGACTTTAACGATTGGCCTAGCTTTTCACCTTGTTGCGAGCAGGCAGCCGAGTGCATTGCACACCTGGCAAACCAACTGCTAGCAACACAAACAACTAGAAAAATAACACATGAGTAATAGCATTAAAACCCTGTTTCGCGACTCATTGAAGTCTGCTGATACAGAAGAAACCATTGATATTTATTTCACTCGTCCTATTGGATTGGTGTTTGCTTTGTTGTGGAACAAACTTGGTGTTCATCCAAACGCCATCACCATCCTCTCAATCTTCTTGGGTATTGGGGCTGGCTATATGTTCTATTTCTCCGATTTAACTCACAACCTCATGGGTGTGGTGTTATTAATGTTAGCCAACTTTTGTGATTCAACCGATGGACAGATGGCTCGACTCACAGGCAAAAAAACGCTTGTGGGGCGCGTATTAGATGGATTCTCGGGCGATGTGTGGTTTTTCTGTATTTATTTTGCACTTTGTCTGCGCTTACAATCGTCACTTATTCCCTACACCAACGTTAAATGGGGCTTTTGGATTTGGGCTTTAGCAGCTGTGTCGGGATTGCTTTGTCACTCACCACAAAGTTCTTTGGCCGATTATTACCGTCAAATTCATTTGCTTTTTCTTAAGGGGAAAAAAGGAAGTGAACTAGATACTTACGCCCAACAACGTGGCATTTACGAAGCTCTGCCCAAACATGGCGAGTGGTTTAAACGTCTGTTTTACTATAATTATGCCAACTATTGCAAAAGTCAAGAGAAGCGAACACCAAGGTTTCAGTCGTTCTTTGATAAAATACATGCCACCTATGGCGATGCAGAGAGTATTCCCGAAACTTTGCGCGATGAGTTTCTGCAAGGCAGTAGACCATTGATGAAGTACACCAATATGCTTAGTTTCAATCTTCGCGCCATTGTGTTATATATCACTTGTTTGGCTAATTGCCCATGGGTTTATTTCCTCTTCGAACTCACTGTGCTTAGTGCCATATATATTTACATGCACAAGCAGCACGAAGATTTGTGTCAAAGGTGTTCTAACCTGGTAAAAAAATAACCAAAAGCAACTTTACATGCAAACAACAAAATATACGTTCAATACGCTTGACCAACTAGATATAGAGGGAATAATATTTGATTATGGTGGAACACTCGATACCAATGGCCATCATTGGGGAAAAGTGATTTGGCATGCCTACCAAAATAATAATATACCCATTAGCGAAGCCGACTTTAGGGCTGCTTACGTGCATGTTGAACGTGCATTGGCGACCAACAGAATAATCATGCCCGACTTTTTGTTTTGCAACGTGTTGAACACCAAACTCAAGATGCAGTTGGCTTATTTGAGAGATAATAAAGTGCTAGATGTTCCTCAATTAGAAATCGATGATATGCACCACCTAATATATACCGAACTCTGTTCGAACCTTGAGAAGGTTATAAGGCACAGCACTTTTGTGCTCGAGCAGTTACACAAACGTTATCTCATGGTTTTGGTTAGCAATTTTTATGGTAATATACAAACCGTTCTTGCCGATTACAACATGGCTCATTATTTTGGAAGTGTTATCGAATCGGCGGTGGTTGGGGTTCGAAAACCCGACCCAAAGATTTTTGCGCTTGGCGTTGAAGCCTTGAAAATGCCTGCTCAGAAGGTGCTGGTGGTTGGCGATAGTATTGATAAAGACATCGTACCTGCCCACTCGCTTGGATGTATCACCGCTTGGTTTAAAGGCGAACAATGGGAAGAAAAAGCCCAAGATAAAAGTGTAGCACATTTGATAATTAGTGATTTGGATGAATTGTTAAGTTAGATTGGATCAGTGTTTGGTACATAGTACAATTGTTGTACCCACAAATAGTTACAAATTACGCTTTCGGTGTAACTTGTTAACATAGCAGAAAACATTGAATTCACACCTAAAGCTTTTTGCAACAACGAAAAACAGTAAATTTAAGAGATGAGTTATAAAACAAGTAGACTATTAATGTTATTGGCATTGCTCGTTGTAGGACTGACTATTTCAGCCCAAACGGTAAGCATGCTCTCAGGTGTTGTCACAGATGCTGTGACGGGTGACACCATATATTATCCCAGTGTACGATACAAGGGGCACGATATTGCCGTGTCGGGTACGGCCAAAGGGCATTACAATATTGTGCGCAAAGAGGGCTTAATGCTTACTTTCAGTGCTGTGGGGTATGGCTCTGTGCAAGTGCTTGTTAAGTCTTCCACTCCTAGTATATTAAACATTAAATTGAAGCCTGACACTAAGCAGCTGGCCGAAGTGGTGATTAAGCAAAAGCGTGGTAAGTATTCGCGCAAAGACAATCCCGCCGTTGAATTGATGAAACGCGTAATTGCTGCAAAGAAAAACACGCGATTAGAAAATCACGACTTCTTTCAATACACCAAATATCAAAAAATAACGTTGGCTATGAACGACATAACGCCTTCGCAGATAGATAGTGGGTTTATTGGTAAAAGACGTTGGATGCTCAACCAAGTGGAGCTTTGCCCTTACAACAATAAACTGATATTACCCATATCTGTAGAGGAAACCGTTAGCCAGCACCTATATCGTAAAGACCCTAAAACAGAGCGCGATATTATTAAAGGTCAAAACACCACCGGTATTAACCAACTGATACAAACAGGCGACATCATGAACACGATGCTCAACGACGTGTTTACCGATGTGAATATTTACGATAACGATGTGCGATTGTTAAGGCATCATTTCACTAGTCCTATTGGTAATACGGCTATAAGTTTCTACCGATACTATATCGAAGACACCGTTTATGTGGGTAAAGACTTGTGTTATCATCTGCAATTCATCCCCAACAATACGCAGGATATTGGTTTTAGAGGCGAATTGTATATTGTGGCCGATTCCACGCTGCATGTTAAACGTTGCAATCTTACTTTGCCTGTTAATAGTGGTGTCAACTTTGTCGAGAATCTGCAAGTGAGGCAAGAGTTCACGCAGCTAGATAATGACGAGTGGGCTCTGAGTGAAGACGATATGATTGCTGAGATAAATGTGAACAAGCTGTTACAGAAAGCCATTGTTATACGCACAACACGCTTGAACGACTATGCTTTTGACGAACTTCCAACTAAACTTTTCAAAGGTGGTGCTCGCGAAAGACGCGAAGCCGATGCCATGATGCGCGACGAGGCTTTTTGGAAACAATATCGTGCAGTACAACTTAGCAAGAGCGAATCCTCGATGGATGAGTTTGTGCACCGCGTTGAACAGATGAAAGGATTTAAATATATCATCTTTGGATTAAAAGCCCTTATAGAAAATTTTGTAGAAACAGGCGATAAAGACCATCCTAGTAAAGTGGACATAGGACCTGTAAACACCATGTTTACACGCAACTTTATTGATGGTTTTAGAACACGTATCAGTGCACAAACCACTGCCAATTTAAACAAACATTGGTTCTTAGCTGGATATGTGGCGCATGGATGGGGAAGTAAGAAAAACTATTATAGTGGCGAACTTACTTATTCGTTCAACAAGAAAGAGTATTTGCCCAGAGAGTTCCCCAAGCGTACCATTTCGTTTAAGTCTACTTACGATGTTATGTCTCCCTCGGATAAGTTTCTGCGTACAGACAAAGATAATGTCTTCACTTCACTAAAGTGGACGAAAGTAGACAAAATGATGTTTTATAATCGTCAGCAACTAAGTTTTGAACGTGAAGAGGAGTGGGGGCTGAAAACCACTTTAAGTCTTAAAACAGAAGAGAATGAAGCAGCAGGTGCTTTGTTTTTTGAAAAGCTTAGCTATCCTGTTCCACCCGTTTTATATCCGGGTACAGACATCACTAAACTGCTTCAGAATGGTAAAATGCGTACCACAGAATTGCGTTTTGAACTTGAATTTGCACCAGGACGCACGTTTATCAACACTAAGCAGCGTCGCATAGCCATTAATTTGGAAGCACCTGTATTTGTGGTGTCTCACGCTATGGGACTTAATGGCGTATTGGGTGGTCAGTACACTTATAATTTCTCTGAAGCTGCTGTGTTAAAACGTTTTTGGTTAAGAAGCTGGGGCAAGTTTGATGTGCGACTTAATGCGGGTGCACAATGGAACAAAGTGCCCTTCCCCTTACTCATAATGCCGTCGGCCAACTTGTCGTACATTGTTCAGCGTGGTACTTTCAACTTGATAAACAACATGGAGTTTCTTAACGACAGGTATGCAAGCGTTGACATCGGATGGGATATGAATGGTAAGTTGTTTAATCGTGTTCCGCTTCTAAAAAAGCTTAAATGGAGAGAATTTATAGGCTTTAAGAGCCTGTGGGGCACACTTACAGATAAGAATAATCCCTTATTGGCCCAAAACGCTGGCGATGAAACATTAATGTATTTCCCTGAAGGCGCAAATGTGATGAATCCTAAACGCCCTTATATGGAATTAGTGGTGGGTGTTCATAATATCTTCAAAATATTTCATGTTCAGTATGTTAGAAGACTGAATTATAATGAGTTGTCCACTGCGCAGAAACATGGCGTTAGATTGATGATGCGTATGACCTTCTAAAGGTCAAGACTAAAATATAATGGGACTGTTAGCAGATCTTGTTCTTCTAACAGTCCCATTTTTCTTTCTTAAGGTCAATCTTCAGTTTTGGCTTGGCTTATGAATTATTCATCATTTGATTGGTAAAGTTGAGTTTATTGTTTCTTGATAACCTTTTGTTGTTTTTGGTTTCTAATTCGGTGTATTATCTAAACCATGAGCGTTGTGCAGGAAAGTGTATACCTCCCACTTTCATTACTAATCAATCTCACCATTACACAACCTCATTTAAAAATTCTATAACACCCGATAAATGTTAAATGTGGTATTAATATTTTACAAAGTAGATACTCGTGATCAAGTCATTCTAGCAAAAATAATGGCTTAAATCAAATATTTTTTGTCGCTTTTCTCCGTTTTGTCATTTACTTTTACGTCATTTTTAAGTTCCTTAGATGCATTTTGCTGCATTTTGCTGCATTTTGCCTTCCTAGTTTGTCATTGGTTAGCGTTTTTTAATCACTGCAGAAAGTCACTTTCTTGGTAATAAAGTTATATTTTATGCTCCTTTTTACATCAAAATCCGACGATTCTTAATTACTTTCTAACCCCTGAGTTTCTCAAGAAATAGCAGTTTGTACCTTTAAGCTTTGCGTTTTGCAGTATTTAGCCTTGCGTTTAGTAGGAGATAGCACTGCGTTTAGTAGGAGATAGCACTGCGTTTAGTAGGAGATAGCACTGCGTTTAGTAGGAGTTAGCACTGCATTTTGTAGGAGTTTGCACTGTTTTTTGCCTCAAATAGCCCGTTTTTTAGTAAAAAACACGTGTAATCCCTACGAAATGTCTGTTTGTATGCATTCACAAAGCAAAGCCATTTTTAGCCAAACAACCCGCCACGAGAATCGATTATTTAAAGGCGAATGACTGTTTGTGACCAAAAATTGCACTCATAATGTTAAATTTTAGCCTTAATATTTTACATTTTATATGAATTCTGTTGCTTTGTTTTTATGTTAACATAGGATAAACGAAAAATTCCTCGCTGTCATACATCTTTTAAAATGCTAAAAGAACAATTTGTATAAAGCTTGATTCGTGGCATTTACGCAGACAACAATGATATGAAGTAATAATCAGGTCTTTAATGCACAACAATAAGAATTTAATTCGTTGTCTAAAAACTATTTTGTTCATCATTAAACATGTATTTATTGTTTATTGATTAAACGTAGTACAAAAGACTTTTGAACTTTGTTATATATGCCTTTTGATTAATCTACAGTCAGCATACTATTGCTATCCATTATTGAGTAAAAACAAAAAACGCATCTCGTTAAAGATGCGTTTTTTGTTGGGATACTCGGACTCGAACCAAGAATGACAGGACCAGAATCTGTAGTGTTACCATTACACCATATCCCAATGCTTGTTTTACGCTGCAAAGTTACTACTTTTTTCGTATTTCGCAAACGATTTACAATATTTTTTTTGCTTCATTTTATACGTTCTATAAAGCAGAGAAGTTATGCAAAAGGGTGCGTAATAATATGGGCAAAACCATAATATTTACAATTATGCATTCTTAATAGAAATATCTCTTTCGCTATTTTTCCTTCTTAGGAATAATATAGTTGAAGCGTTCGATGTTTATTATTCCCATGTTTTTTAATTTCTCAACGGTTTTTTCGGCATCTATAGGCGTGTTAAACTTGGGTATACTAGGTACGCGCACAAATATATTTTCGGGTTTAACATGATGAACAAGCCATTCTAGATTAGTATTAAGCAAATCTATGTTCAGACAAGTGTATTCGGAATAGATATGAGGATTAAGGTCTTTTATGTCTACAATATAGGTGTTCACTACATTGAGCAATCGTCTCAAATGACTTTGTGGCACATAAAGGCTAGTTTCTACGGTGATGTTCCATGCTTCGCCGCAAATCTCTCTAAAAGCCTTAATAAATCTACTTTGCAAACATGGTTCGCCTCCTCCAAAGGTAATGCCTCCGCCTGTAGCTAAGAAATACAACTCATCCTGTTTCACTTCGTTGTATAATGCTTGAGGTGACAAGCGCTGCCATTGCCTTTTCTTATCGTGACACTGATTATTGAGACAATATTTGCATCGAAGTGGACAGCCAAAGAAACCGACGAGCGTGGTAACTCCATGCCCGTCGGTTGCAATTCGGTGCCTATCAATCCCTATAAGGGGAACTCTGGCATCGTTGGTTCTATTCACCATAAGCGAATTATTTTTGTGGAACTTCTTCCAAAGCCCTCTTCAACAATTCCCAGAAGGGAACAACAGTAGCATGCAAGCAGCGCTCGCTGGTGCTATGAGGTGAGCGAATTGTTGGGCCCAGCGAAACAACATCCATGTTAGGATATTTGCTTAGAATAATAGAACATTCCAAACCTGCATGGTCAACCTTCACTATGGGCTCTTCGTTGAACATTTCTTGATAGAGTTCTTTGAGTAAGTTGAGCGCTTCACTGTCTGTGTTGGGATCCCAGCCAGGATAGTCGCCACTGAGTTTTACATCAAAACCGCCCAATGTTAGTGTGCCTTTGAGTGTGTCGCAGATATAAGCCTTCATTGATTCGCTAGAACTTCTAGCTAGCATCAAGAATTTAATGTTTCCGCCTTCGATGTCGATGATGGCCAAGTTAGACGATGTTTCAACAACGGTAGGGATAGCAGGAATCATACGAAGCACACCATTATGGCAGCCATAGATGGCTTTCATCACTACATCTCTGTCGGTAGCGTCCATCTGTTTTTCAGGGAGTGCGGTTTTTTCAGCAAACAGTTCTACTACATTTTCAACAAAGCGGTATTCTGTTTCGAATAGTTGTTTCATCTCATCAATGATAGCGCAGGCCTTAGTTTCGTTTTCAGCAGGAAGCGTAACAACAGTTTCAGCTTTGTATGGGATGGCATTGCGCATATTTCCTCCGTGCCAAATAGAAAGTTCGGCCTTGCATTCATCAACCAATCTGGTTACAACGCGAACCATCAGTTTGTTGGCATTGGCGCGTCCTTCGTGAATTTCCAAGCCAGAATGTCCGCCTTTCAAGCCCTTGATGGTAACTTTCAAAGCCACTCTTGCTTTATCAACAGTCACTTCTTTATATGTGCGAGTTGCAGTAACATCCACACCGCCAGCACTACCAACCACAAAACAACCCCATGTTTCAGAGTCGAGATTGAACAGGATATCGCCTTTTAGTTGGCCAGTAGGTAGGTCGTTAGCACCATACATGCCTGTTTCTTCATCGGCAGTGATAAGACCTTCAATGGGTCCATGTTTCAAAGTCTTGTCTTCCATTACAGCCATGATAGCAGCAACGCCGATACCATTGTCGGCACCTAATGTTGTGTTTTTGGCTCTAACCCATTCGTTGTCAATCCAAGTTTCGATGGGGTCGGTTTCAAAATTGTGGTTGCTGTCTGGTGATTTCTGTGGAACCATGTCCATATGTGCTTGCATGGTAACCGTTTTTCTGTTTTCCATGCCAGGAGAAGCAGGTTTACGCATCACCACATTGTTGCCTTCGTCAATAAAAGCCTCAACGCCCACTTCCTTTGCGAAGTCTAACAAGAATGTTTTTACTTTTTCTAGGTGTCCAGATGGACGCGGAACACATGTGAGGTTGTAAAAGTTACGCCAAATGCTTTCAGGCTTCAAATTTTTAATTTCACTCATAACACAGTTGTTTAATAGTTAGTAAATATTTTGGAATTTAGTTATTCGTTACTTGTTATTTATCTTTTCTGTTAGAGAAAGCCAAGGCCATCCATCCATACACCCCCAGTAAGATAACTAGAAGTGTTTGTACCGAATGCACGATGAGCACAAAATTTAGTGCAGCAGTGCTTTCAACAGCATATAATATCAGCATTGTTTTAACAGCGAAATGCCAAGGTCCAGCTCCATTGGGCGTGGGAACCACCACTGCCATGCTACCAACAACGAAGGTAACCATGGCACATGCCATGCCTAAGTTGGCCGTTTGTTCGAAGCAAAAGAACGTTAGATAATAATGAAGGAAATAACTGCCCCAAATAGCCAGCGTGAAAACAACAAAGAGCCATTTGTTTTTTACTTTCCTTATTGAGTTTACGCCTTGCCAGATACCTTTTACGGTTTCTTTCACCTTATTATATATGGCCATTCTTTTAAGCAGGAAGTGTAGCAATATCAGCACAGCAATACCACAGATGGCCGTTACAACATAGCCAGTGGTTGAGAATTTGCTCACGATGCCATTAAGACTAGTTCCTGTCTTGGTAAAAAAACTGTCGAAAATGCTGAGTTGAGCCAGAAGTGTTATGGCAGCAATGAGCAGTACTAATAACGAATCGATGGCCCTTTCGGTGACAACAGTTCCTAAGGCTTTGGCGAAATCGGTTTTATCGTATCGTCTAAGGATGGCGCAACGAGCAAATTCGCCTATGCGTGGGATTACCAAGCTAACAGCGTAAGACACGAATATGGCATGGATAGCAGTGGAAGTTCGTGGCCGCTCGTTCATCGGTTCGAGCGTTTGTCGCCATCTCCACCCTCTAAATACTTGGGCCATAATGCCAAAAGGGAATGACAAAAGCATCCAAGTCCAGTTCATTTCGTGAAGCATCACGTGTTCAACCTGCCTGAAATCAAAGCCACGATACATCCAATATAATATTGCCCCGCCGAGGAAAAGCGAAAGGGCAATTTTGAATGTGTCGTTTATGATATGTTTGATTTTCAATTTTCTTATATTTATACCCTGCAAAAATAATGCAAATCGTTGAAAGCGCAAAACGAAATGAGGCGTTTTTTCTAGTATTTTAAAAGATAAACGAGTTTTTGTAGCACTTTTCTACAGAGTTGATAGTGGGTGATGGAATAATAAAATGAAACATAGCGCCTTTTCAGAGACTGAAAAGGCGCTTTTGGTTTATGGTGCAGCTAAAACGTAAAGAGGCGTTTTGCCTTCGTCAATCCATTCGGCAAACTTAAATCCTTCGTATTCAAAAGCCAGCAAATCATCCAAATTGGTAATTTTGTTTGTGATGATATAATTGGCCATTGCTCCGCGACACATCTTGGTATATACCACAATTGTTTTTCTGCCTCTAGCATTTTCAACCATGAATTGTGGCTCAAAGATCTTTACTTTCTTTGCTACTTCATTCCAATCGAAAAGCGTTTTCATTTCTTCACTCGCTAGATAAGCCAGCATACCGTTATCGCTGGTTATGGCATCGACGAAATATTGGGTTAAAAGGGGTTTCCAATAATCAAACAAACGCATGTCGTCGTGGTTTTGTAAACGCACATTTCCTTCCAGCCGATGCGGTTTGATGGTGTCGAGAGGGCGTAGAAGTCCATAAAGAAAAGAGGTAATCCATAGGTGCTTATTAGCAAAGTCTATGTCTTTTGTGTTGAATGTATTGGCCTTAAGATGCTTGTAGGCCATGCCTGTGAATGCCAAGGCAGCATGCGACGTATCGCCTTCTTGTAAGAAATGTTGGTATCTTAGCCAATTTTGGTTAGCTAGTTTGTCATTAATCTTGAGCAACTGGGCTAACTCTTCAGCAGAAAAGTTCATCATTTCGGCTGCTATATCCTTAGCGTTCGCGATGAAGTGAGGCGCATTTTCTTGAACGCCAGGGTATGTTGTGGGCAAAGTGGCCATGTCTTTGGCGCACGATAAAAGTATTTGCATGTTTGCGTGTGGGTTGTAGGTTTTGCTTTAAAAGGGTAAGGTGGTAATTTGTTGTCTACCACTACCACCATTTATTACTTTCGTTTACCTTTAGGCTTCTGGGGTTTTACGTTTTGGAAGTTGGGATTAAACGATTTTCTTTCGTTAGTTTTTTGTGAAGTTCGTTTGTTTTGAGACCTTTCTGTGCGATTATTTTTCTCTTCACGATAGGAATTTTCGAACTTCTTGTCTTTATTTGCACCTTGTTGCCAGGCCCTCTCATTAGATGAATAAAGTTCGTTAATCAGTTCGGGTCTGCCAATTTTTCTCAGTTCGCGTTCTATATTTGGTCGCTCTTCACGTTTATACCAGAAGAAGAACAGTCTTTGGTTGTTTTTGTCTTTAGGCGTTTTGGCACTGAAAATTGGTTCAAGTGTATATGGATCGAAGCCCGTGTACCATGCTTCGGTGCTAACAGTCATAGGAGTGGGGGTGAAATCCTGTATCTGTTCGAGATGAAAATCCAATTTTTTTGTGCGCACAGCAAGGTCGGCCATATCTTCTTCCTTACATGCAGGATGGCTACTCATAAAGTAAGGAATGATTTGTTGCCTTAAATTCTCCTCTTTATTAATCTTGTCGAAGATGCGTTTAAACTCTTCGAACTGCTTAAAGCTTGGTTTTCTCATGCTTTTAAGCACTTCATCGCTAGTGTGTTCGGGTGCTACTTTAAGTCGTCCGCTAACATGATGACGAATTAATTCTTTGGTATATTCCATCGCAGCATCGTTCACCTTTTTGTCTTTACTTTTGTGTAACAAAAGGTCGTAGCGCACACCGCTGCCTATAAAACTTTTCTTTATCTCGGGCAATGCATCAACAGCACGATATATTTCGGTGAGTTTAGAGTGGTCAGTGTTGAGGTTTGGGCATATCTCAGGATTAATACACGAAGGGCGTTTGCACACTTCGCATGCTTTTTTGTTTTTCCCTGCCATGCCATACATATTTGCAGAGGGGCCGCCAAGGTCGGAAAGATATCCCTTGAAGTCGGGCATCTGTGCCACTTTTTTCACCTCGTTCAAGATACTTTCTTTCGAACGGCATACCACAAATTTACCTTGGTGGGCCGATATGGTACAAAACGAGCAACCGCCAAAACATCCTTGATGCATGTTAACTG
Organism: Hoylesella shahii; assembly: GCF_937990675.1. Taxonomy (NCBI): domain Bacteria; kingdom Pseudomonadati; phylum Bacteroidota; class Bacteroidia; order Bacteroidales; family Prevotellaceae; genus Hoylesella; species Hoylesella shahii. Next base: position 99,998 of record NZ_CALKQY010000049.1, read on the forward strand.
AGAATTTAATCATCTCGTAAGCAGGAATGCGTTTGTTTTTGTATTTTGGATGGGGCAAGCGCGTATAAGGTAAGTCGAACGTTGCATCCAGTTCTTGGGTGGTTAGTGTGGGGTAGGGTGGGTTTACCACGGCATACATGCCATCCACTTCTTGCAATAGACGTTGTGCATGCATCTTGTTAGCTTCTTCTTCAATATGCTTGAAGTTCTGGGCTTGTTTACGTTTATCTTTCAAACAATCCTCATGACTGTTTAGAATGATGTCTTTATCTGTGATACCCCCAGGCACATTATCCTTATTAACCATAAAAACGGTTTGCGGAATATGATGGATGTTGCTAATATGTTGTCCTTCTTCAAGGCAATTACATAGCTCTAGAATAGACTTTTCGCCCATGCCATAGAGAATAATATCAGCTTTAGAGTCGCACAAGATGCATTTTCTAACCTTGTCTTCCCAATAATCGTAGTGAGTGAGTCGACGCATTGATGCTTCGATACCTCCCAAAACAACAGGCACTTCGGGGTAAAGTTGTTTTAGAATTTGCGAATATACCACCGTTGGATAGTCTGGACGGCAATCGTGTCTGCCGTCTGGGCTGTACGCATCTTCAGAACGTAGACGTTTGTTGGCTGTATATTTGTTCACCATCGAGTCCATACAACCCGGAGAAATACCAAAAAATAGTCGTGGAGTACCTAGTTTTTTAAAGTCGCGAAAGTCGCCATGCCAATCGGGTTGTGGCACAATAGCCACTTTATAGCCAGCTGCTTCAAGGCAACGACCAATTACGGCCACTCCAAAAGAGGGGTGGTCAACGTATGCGTCGCCCGAAAAGAGGATGATATCTAGTTGTTCCCACCCTCTGAGTTCGCATTCTTTTTTAGTGGTGGGTAAAAAATCTGTTAGCTTATAATTGTTCAATGTTGTTTGTAATCAGTTGACAAGTTGTAGGGTTTATGTGTAAGCAAACCTTAAACATCGTCTTTACATTAGAATTTACTTAATGAAAATTGTACCTTATTCTGTTGCTGCAGACGTGTTTGCATTAGTTTTCCACTCGATATAGAGTAACACAAGCTGATGTAAACCGAAGGCTTTCATGTTGTTGTTATAGATAACATCAAGACAAAGGTCGAGCAAGTTTTTGTCTTTACCTGTTTCTGACTCCAACAAAGCTCTTACGTTATACTTCAATTTGTCTAGCACTTCCTCATCAATGATGCCATTGCTGTCGACAAGATTTTTGAGTAAGGCGTACTTATCAATTGTTTCAAGATGTAGATCGCTAACATCTATGGTTCGCGTTCCCGAGTTATTGGCTTGAATTTTATGCATGTCTATCTAGTTTTAATTGTTATTCATTAATGTGTTGATGGTCTCTGCCATTATTCTTCGGCGGTCTGCTTGGTCTTTGATGCATTCAAGTGGAAAGCCAAAGATATGAGTTTTTTGTTTATCATCAATATAAACCACCGAGGCCGCCCCCCATCCTGGGTAGCGATAGCCAGTTATGGCATTGCCCAGTGGTGTCAGAACATCTACCATTGTTGGGGCATAATGCACTGCGTTTGGCGATTTGTAGAGCAAAGCCACAATGCTGTCGCGCGTAATAGAAACTGTGTCACTCACTAGGGGCCTTAAATTGGCAAGCAGCGTGTCGGTTTTAATGGCTCCATCAAATGCTATTTTGAAAACGTCGGCCATGAAAACTTGTTCAACCGAGTCTCTCATGTCACTGCCAACATATGCTCCACTAGCAATCAATTTGCCATGATTGTGGGCGTAGTTACTCAAATGCTTTTGTGCAGAAAGCGTAAAGGTTTTGTAATTCACTGTTGCAAGAGCTTCATTTCGTTGCAAACCCAACGCAATGTCTACGCAATCGTAGTGCGAAAGCTTGCACAACCCTTGTTCGATGGCTTTCATTGATGCTGAAACAACATTGTATTTGCCTATTGCGGCTATGTCTTCAACGTGCGTTTGTGCCGAGTTGAGCGAGTTTCCAGCAACCAATTGTCCTTCCATACTTGCATCGCTGTATCCCAATCCTTGCCAGCCATCCACGCCAGCTGCCCATTTATTGAAGTTTTGCTGGCGTCCTACCCAAGGCGATTGTAAGCCAAGTCCAATTCCAATATCATAGTTTAGATCGAAGCCTTGTCGCTGAGGCGAGCTGATTATGGCCGGTGGGGAGAGTCTGTCGAAGCCATCTATCACCATAATAGTGCTTGTTGCTTCGGGATTGTAATGAGCAGAGAGAATTTGCGATGTGAAACTTTCGCCACCTTGGTTCACAGCAGCCACTTTAAAATGGTGTGTTTTATAAGGAGGCAGTGTCATTTCAAATTCGTTCTGCTTCACCATTAGTCCATTATCAAAGCCACTAGAGTCTACGGCTGTATATAATATGTAGGCTGTTGGCTTAGCTGTTGGTTCCAATTCGTCTTTTGTCTCGCACCATCCCAGTTTTATTTTCCCATCGTGTAGATAGTTAATGTGAAAGTTAGAAGGGGTAAGCGGACTAACTACTGCCTTTGTTTCGTGTTGGTTGCACAGAAAGCGAAGAACACTTTTGTACACAGCTCGCGCCAATACAAATTTAAAGTTTGGATCATGTCCTAGGCGCATGTCTGGAAAATTCTGGTGCGAAAGAGTCTCTAAGATAACCGAAGGTATTTCGGGCATTCGCGTTTCCGAGTAGTTTCTGTCGATAAGTTCACGCACTTCCCATCGTCCAAACTTGCGTTTTAAGTCGTGGTGAACAGTTTTGAGCATGTTTTCGGCGAACTTAAGTGAAAGGTTTCGGGTTACACCTGTGGCCAACCGTCCATCGTTAAAGTTCGAAGTGCAAATGGCCAAAGACCCCACGATGTTTTTACTTTGCCTATCAACACCCGCATCGCTATGTATTCCTAGACACAATTCAATGGGAATCCCCAGACCAGGTTTAGTGGGATGGAAAACAGAACCACCTGCCCACCAGTTAGTTATTAACGGACGGGCATTGACATCGTCACCATAATCATCTCGTCCGTCCTTCGAACTATATACTTCTAGTGGTGCTCCATACCATTGGGCGGCATATCTAGCCCCTTCCAATGCTCGCGGTAAACCGCTGGTGCTACCTCCCCGACGAATATTTCCCATGCCTCCGCCAAATCTTACGGCATCGGCCGTCACCACAGATGTTTGTGAACAGACGTTGTTTAGTACTACACAGTTGTTTTTCGAACATCCTTTACCAAAGTCGAATGTACCCAAATACACCCATGTGCCACCTCCCATGCGTTGATTTACATTGAAAGTAGTGGCTTGTCCCTTATGATACACTGTGTATTGAGCTTTGTTGGTGCTTTCGGGTAAACTTTGATAGCACACGTACACAGCCTTTTCGCCCTCATTGTTTATTTGTGGCATGAAAACAATTTCGCTGCGTTCTTCTTCTTGTTCTACACCTTGAGCCATTCGTGCTGTGCCCATTTTGAACACATTCTCACCCTCGATATAAATTGTTTTAGGGTTTGCGAATCCGCTGATGCCAGTCTTCCGCCATTGTTGAAGACCGTTAGTCTCTTTATATTGTAGATGGTTTTCACTGTCGTTATCAACAATTATCTCTTCGGGTTGTAGGTCGCGCTCTCTAGGCGAGAGCACAATTGCACCAGATTTCTCAAGCATAGGAATGAGGTAGGGTAGCACAATGGTAGGTGTAAAGAGGTCTTCGTTGGTGCCGAATAGTGCTGGTCGCTGCCATTGCCACGAGTCTTGTTTGGCCTCATAATACTTGCCATGACTAGCCCAAACCGATAAATGTCTGCCTCCTAACCCTGCAGTTATGCTATAGGGCTTAGCCGTATTAGTGGTTAAGGGTGGTCCTTGGTAGTTAATATCGGTCAAAAGGCCATTCGGTTGAGCCTTGATTGTATTGGCAAAGCATGCGCATGCAATAAGACTGCACCACAAAAGCAGCTTTTTCATTTTGGGTTTTACACGTCACCAGTGGTGAATAGTTCTGGTTTTTTACCTTTATAGTTTTTAAAATACAATTTTATCTCTCTTATATCGTTCTCTACATCTCCTGTGGGAACAATCATTTTTGTACATTCGATGAGTTTGCGCTCATAGTCCACACCATATAATAGGATAGGAATGTTAGCTTTTTGCGCGATGAAATAGAATCCCAATTTCCAATCTGGGTTAAGCGAGCGCGTTCCCTCTGGCGTGATACAAATACTAAATTTTTCGGCCTTTCGAGCCATTTCAGCCAGTCGATCGGTCATGCTTGTCTTTTTATTTCTCCACACAGGAATACCTCCAAGTTTTTTTAGTATAGGACCTAAAGGCCAGAAAAACCACTCTTTCTTCATCAGGAAGCCACTGGTCATATTTTCGGCTCTAGCGAAAAGCTGACCAATAAGAAAGTCCAAGTTACTTGTGTGGGGTGCTAAACAGATGATGTATTTCTTTGGATGCGCCACGGTGATATTGGCTTTCCAACCCATACGTTGGTATAACAACCACGCACTAAATTTCTTTAACATTATTCGTTTATGATAGCTGTATTTGCTTATTTTGTTATTGCGACTTTCTGCACGTTATTGACGGTAGATGTAAGCTGTTTCGGCGCAGTTTAGTTCTCTCGAACGTGCAGTTAGCTTCAGTTTGTTCTTTGTTGTTTGTTTTGTTGTGCCAGCCATAATTATGGCAGGTCAATGTCGCTTATTATTGCAAGTGGGCTATTTGGTCAATAACTTCAGATACAGTGTTGTTGAAGTCTTTAATCAACTGGTTGTAAAACACTTTAGCTTTCATACCAGGTTCAGGGTGCGAAATTCTTCTAACGAAGTCGTTTTGAATGTTAATCACAGAAGCCAACAAGGCATTGGTATTGTCTCTGTTGGCGCTTTGAGAGTAGAGCGAAGCAGCAACGCCCTCCGCAAATAGTTCGGAACAAATGTAGTTCACGCTTTTTTTTAGTTGTCTTTTGTTCATATTTCATTAAATATCAAGGGGGTATGGTGCCCCGTTAAACATAATGGAAGTCGCGGTTGTACCTTACATGTGCTTTCAACCAACTCCCAAAGATAAGAAAAAATATGATACTAAGCATCATTTCAACAAAAAAATATGTCTTAATTTTCATTTGTTGCATTTTTCTTATTGAGTGTGCTGCAAAATTGGTACTTTTGCAGTAGCAGAACAAGTTGGACATGTCATGTACGCATCTTGCAGTTGATGATTTGCTAATTTGTATTATACGGAAGATTGTTAATTCATTTTTAATTTATCATATTTAAGTAATTCGATTAAGAGAATGGAAAAAAGTGCATTGCAGAAAGCGAGAGCTTCCTACCAGCCCAAATTACCAAAGGCACTTCAAGGTGCAGTAAAGGTGAGCGAAGGTGCTCCCACACAGAGTGTAGATAATCAGGATGAGATAAAGAAACTTTTCCCCAATACATACGGAATGCCATTGGTTGAGTTCGTGCAAGGCAGTGAAGCCCCCTCGAAAGAAATCAATGTGGGTATCATTCTTAGTGGTGGACAAGCACCCGGTGGACATAATGTTATCTCTGGTTTGTTTGATGAGGTAAAACGTCTTAACCCCAACAACCGCCTTTATGGTTTCCTTATGGGTCCTGGTGGTCTTGTTGATCATCAGTATGTAGAGATTACAGCTGAGTTTGTGGATGAGTATCGCAACACTGGTGGCTTTGATATGATTGGTAGCGGTCGTACAAAATTGGAAACTACCGAACAGTTTGAAAAGGGTTTAGAAATTATTCGCAAACTTGATATTAAGGCTATTGTTATTATTGGTGGCGACGACTCTAACACTAATGCTTGTGTGTTGGCCGAATATTATGCTGCTAAAAACTATGGCGTACAGGTTATCGGCTGCCCCAAAACCATTGATGGCGACTTGAAGAACGAGCAGATTGAAACTTCTTTCGGTTTTGATACTGCCACAAAGACCTATAGCGAACTTATTGGTAATATCGAACGCGACTGTAATTCGGCACGTAAATATTGGCATTTCATTAAGCTGATGGGACGTTCTGCTTCGCATATCGCTCTTGAATGTGCTTTACAAACTCAACCTAACGTTTGTATCATCTCTGAAGAGGTTGAAGCAAAAGATCTTACGCTTAATGATATTATCGAAGAAATAGCTTCGGCTGTTGCCTATAGGGCTGCTAACGGACAAAACTTTGGTGTTGTGCTCATCCCCGAAGGACTTATCGAGTTTGTACCAGCTATCGGTAGACTGATTCAAGAGCTTAACGACCTGCTCGCTGCTCATGGCGACGACTATAAAGACCTCGATAAAGATGCTCAACGTACTTATATTATGGAGCACCTTTCGGCCGAAAACAGAGCTACTTTCGAAACGCTTCCCGATAGCGTTGCTCGCCAGTTGTCGCTCGACCGTGACCCACACGGCAATGTTCAAGTATCGCTCATCGAAACAGAGAAACTCATCTCTGAGATGGTTGAAGCCAAATTGGCTGCTTGGGCTAAAGAAGGTAAGTACGTTGGTAAGTTCGCACCTCTACATCACTTCATGGGTTATGAAGGACGTTGTGCTGCTCCCTCTAACTTTGATGCAGACTATTGCTACGCTTTGGGTACTAGCGCTGCGCTACTTATTGCCAGTGGCAAGACTGGTTACATGGCCATCGTTAAGAATACCACAGCCAATACCGACAACTGGAAAGCTGGCGGAGTGCCCATCACAATGATGATGAACATGGAAAGACGTAATGGTGAAATGAAACCTGTTATCCGTAAGGCACTGGTTGAATTGGATGGCAAGCCCTTTAAGGCTTTTGCTGCACATCGCGAAGAGTGGTCTAAGAATACTTGCTATGTTTATCCCGGTCCTATTCAATACTGGGGTCCAAGCGACGTGTGCGACGTTACTACGCACACCTTGGCTCTTGAGCAAGCTTAATATCGCATAATGAGAGCAGGGACCTATGTCTTTTCGAAGTGGGTTCTTGCTCTTTTATTCGTTTAGTCCCACATTGCTTTCCCTTTTACTCCTTCTAAAGGGGAATGTTTTTCAGTCTTGTCTTAACGCTGGCACGCCACTTTGTGCATGGTTGTGTGCCAAACGTTTTATCGCCTCAATATGGTAAAGAAATCTTCAACGAAGGTTCGCAATAAAAGAAATACTAAACGGAGTAGATCTCGTGGCAATAAGAGCAACGGCTTCTTCGGATTTCTCACTTTCCGCTTTATTGGTTCGTCGCGTCGCTGGGCGTGGTGGCTTGGCGGTTTGGGAGTGGTATGCTTGTATATTTGGGCATTCTACTATTTCTTTGTAGGCCCCACAGGCTTTCGTTGGCGTGCTTTGTATGGTGATGCCAACTATCCAGACGGCTACGCTATTCATGGCATTGACATTTCTCACTATCAAGGCGAAATCAATTGGGACAAGTTGAGCGATGCAACCATAGACGGATTTCCGCTAAAGTTTGTGATTGTTAAGTCAACAGAAGGCTCATCGGCTGTTGATGAGAACTTTAACGACAATTTTTATCAAGCCCGCGAATACGGTTTTATTCGTGGTGCGTACCATTTTTGGAGCAATAAATCATCGGCAAGGGCACAAGCCAACTTTTTTCTTAAGCAAGTGCACTTGGAAGAAGGCGACCTCCCACCTGTTCTCGATGTTGAACATAAACCTAAAAATCGTTCGATAGAAGATTTTCAACGCGATGTGCTTACGTGGTTGCATGTCGTTGAAGATAAATATCATGTCAAACCCATCATTTATACCTATTACAAGTTTAAAGAACAATACCTTAGTGCACCCGTTTTCGATGACTATCCTTATTGGATTGCGCATTATTATGTTGAGAAGGTGGAATATAAAGGTAAGTGGAAGTTTTGGCAACACACTGATGCTGGTAGGTTAGATGGTATTAGAGGGTATGTGGATTTGAATATCTTTAATGGTTCTTTTTACGAACTTAAGCGACTCACCATCGGTTCAGAACGTATTTTTGGCGAGTAAATTGGTATTACGTGTTGTAATTAGGGGTTTGCTTAACTTTTTTAAATGTTTTAGTGTTTACTTATATAGCCAGGTGCATCCTTTTTATAAGACCAATTAATCAGTTATCAGCTTTTTGTAAGAAAACATTAGCTAAACATGTTGCACGCTAACACATATTCAGTGCTTATCTGTTTAACGCAAATCGGTCATTAGCGCCTAAAAAGATTTTGTATTATTGTCGAGCATATTGCCTTTTTTTTACGTTGGCGTAGCATGCCACGTCAAGTTCGAAAGACAGAGAAGATGCCCACAATAAAATAAAAGATGTTTGGAACATCACAAAAACAAGAATTCTGGAAACATTGTGGTCTAAGGACCGATTTCTGGTTAAATTTGATATTATCCATATTATCTGTATTTTGATTATGTTAGATGCATTGTGGCATAGTATCAAAGTATTTATTTCTAACCTAGCTAGTTTTCTTTTACACCCATATTTTATTCTTAGTGTGTAAAAATAATGGTGTAAAATTTAACATTATGAGCGCTTTTAAAATTACCAGACATAAACTCGCCTCCAAATATTCAATTCTTGCGCAGGTTTGTTTGGTCAAAGTTATAGGGCGTCTTTGTAAATATCACAAATTGATTTTATTCAATTAAAAACAATGAATAGAATATAATAGCTATAATATAAAACAAAAAAATAAGCTATTTGCAGCAAAACGCAATGCATTTAGCAGCAAAACGCAATGCATTTAGCAGCAAAACGCAATGCATTTAGCAACAAAACGCAGTGCATTTAGCAGCAAAACGCGAGGTAAAAAGATACTAAATGCAAGATAGTACTTAAAATTTTACAAGTGTCGCTCCAAGAAATGAGCTTAAAAAGTATACAATATACGCATATTTTTGGTTATAGTGGCGGTAAAAATAGTGTTTTTGGGCATCAAAACTAGGTCGATTGACTCGCAAAAATTGTAAGTTTGACACAAACTAGGAAGGTAAAAAGGTACAAAATGGCGTTACTGAGACAATCATAACCGAGAATTGTAACCAAGAAAGTTAATAAATAACTGCTATTTAGCATGTTTTTAGCGTGATTTCTCGCTAGATTGAGCGATGTAAACAAGTTAATTTGTAAAATTAAATAACTATAATTAACAAATGGTGTTGAAGGATGAAAATAAGTATTCTGGTTAAACTCTCCCCTTATTTTCTGAAAAAATGTTTGGATTTTGAAGTTTTAAGGTTCAATTAAATAATCTTTATATGAAATTAATATGTTTGCAAATATTTGTGTAATTTTGCACTTAATAGCTTGCTATTATCTAGTAAAACTATAAATCAAAAAGATTAAACCTTAATATATAAATGAGACAAAATATCATTCTAAGAATGACTGTGTTAGCTGCTCATTTAGCAGTAACAACTTTATCCAGGGCAGAACCCGTGGGGAAGAATGCAGCGCAATTGATTGCGTCTAAGTATATTTCAACCCATAAATTGCAGTCAACAGAAGCTTTAACGCGTGCAGCACGAGTTAATTTCAGCCAGCTTATTATCTCATATTTACAAACGTCCGCGACATTTGCAAGTGTTTGACTCCAAAGAAACTCAAGAACCAAGATAAATATACTTCCAAATAATAACAAATAACAATATGCTTAAAACATTATCTTTACAAATACTTGCACTCATTGCAATTCTATGCTATCCAATTAACCTTAGTGCCGACGACTATAGTTTGGCGCCATCGACAGGACGCAAGGTATATGTACCCATCCATGCAAAGAGTGCTAAAGGACTTTTATCAATTACCAATTATGGTAGAGTTACGGTTAAAAATTTCAATTACAAGCTTTCTTACAACGGAGCTGTTATTCTAGAGCAAAAACATGTAATGAAAGAGGCTCTGCCACGTATGGGCGTGGCAACTGTAGAAATAGATGTGCCACCCCATAGCCACCTCTCGGAAACAGAACTACAAGTAGAGATTACGAAAGTAAATGGCGAGCTAAACAGAGCAACTATTCCTTACGCCAATCTACCTAGAGCTACCGTTACTAAAGTGCCTAGAAGAAGAGTTGTAGTTGAGGAATATACGGGCATGTGGTGCAAATACTGTCCACGTGGCATTGCAGTGATGGAAAATTTAGAAAAGAATTATCCCGAAGATTTCATCGGTATTGCCATTCATATATCGGATCCGCTAAAGTGTACAGATTACGCATGGAAAGCTTCAAATATCCGTACTTACCCAACTCTCCAAATGAACAGAAGTCGCGACCTATCAAGTTTTATCGCCACGAATGAGTTTGAAGAGGAAAAGTCTATGGGAGCAGACATGGACGTTGATGTCTCGGCACAATGGGATAAGCAAAAAACAAACATAACCGTGACACCTCGAGTAACCTTTCGCGTCTCCCCCAAAGATGCATCCTATGCATTGGCTTATGTGCTAACAGAAGATGGCATGTCAAAACCCACTTGGTCGCAAAACAATATCTACTCAGGTGACAAAAGTGTGCTTGGTATTTCAGAAGAAATGAACAAATTTGTTAATTCTCCATTAGTGATAAAAGGACTTCACAACAATTTTTCGGCAATAGCAGCTAAAGGGGTTTACACACCAGCCATCGAAGATTATGTTAAAACTCCGATTGAAATAGATAAGGTGCAAAGCTTTAAACACGTGTTTGATATTGCTCATAATTCATTATTGCAAGACAAATCGAAATTGAAAGTTTGTGTGTTGCTGATAAATCTTTCTACAAAGAAAATTGAGAACGCTGCTAAATGCATTATTACTGATGGTTCAGCCACAGGCATATCGGCTTTAGAAGAAGGACAGAACACGGTAATCGAATTAGAACGTTACACACTTGAAGGGCGTCGTATTCATAATCCACAGAAAGGAATTAATATCGTGAGATATAGTGATGGTAGTGTTCGAAGAGAAATCGTCACTCACTGACGATATTCGTACCGATTAATAATAAGCAGGCTGTGTGTTAATGCTCTTTCAAGCATTGACACACAGTTTGTTTTAAGCTAGAGATGTGCCTCATTGGCAGATATAATCTCAATGGTGACCTAGTGTAAATAAGTGTGTTAGTTATGAATTGATATCGTAGAGTATTCCAATTTTCATTTATAGCTTCTATAACAACTCTTCGTCATACCATAATCGCTTATCTATAAGGTTTATTTTTACCTTCTTGTTTCGTTATCATCTCTATTTAGCATCATTTTTTGAGAAGTTATGCCATTAAATTATGTAAAAGGCATAGGGTGTAGTCACATTAATTCAACAGTTATTTACTTTGACCTACAAATTAGTAGTAGCTTATAATTTATCTGACCCATGTTAAATAATTATTTTTTTATTAACTTTGCCACGCTAATGCAATAAATAGTTTTGTGGGCTAGTTAATATTCACCGCAGTGTTTTCAATGCTTGCAATACAAATGTGCATTATTTCAAACAACAATGTCTAACAACTATCTATTATGCATAAACATTTATTATTTAGTTTATTGTTATCAACAGTAGCTGCAGTGCCGTTACAGGCAGACAACCATCCCAAAGGCGGATACCTTTTTGGGCTCGATACAGCCCCAACAGGTAAGGAATGGCAATCACCCCAGTCGTTGGGTTATAATAAATTGCCAGCTCGTGCATTGTTTTCTTCTTTCTCATCTGTAGATGATGCGAGGAAAGTATTGCCCGAATATGCCAAAGACTATCTATCATTAGATGGAGAATGGCGTTTTCATTTTTCTAAAAATCCCGATGAACGACCTAAAGATTTTTATGCACAAGGATATAACGACACTAAATGGGATCGAATAAATGTGCCCGTTAGCTGGAATATGGCTGGCATTCAAAAGGATGGTACGCTAAAATATGGTGTGCCAATCTATGTTAATCAATGGGTTATCTTCCAGTATAAGATTGAACCCGGAGACTGGAAAAAGGGTGTGATGCGCGAACCGCCAAAGAATTACACCACTTATGAATATCGTAATGAGGTTGGCTCTTTCAGAAGGACTTTTAATATTCCTGCTACCTGGGATGGAAAGGAAGTTTACATCAACTTTGATGGTGTAGATTCTTTCTTCTATCTTTGGATAAACGGACGATATGTAGGCTTTTCAAAAAACTCACGTAATACAGCCCAATTTGATATCACTCCTTATATTATAAAAGGAAGAAACGAAATTGCTCTTGAAGTTTATCGCTCTTCTGATGGAAGTTTTCTCGAGGCTCAAGATATGTTTCGTTTGCCTGGCATCTTCCGCAGTGTGAGTGTAACAGCTACATCCAAGTTACGTGTTGCCGATGTTAAAGCAATTCCTACTTATGATGGTGGAAAAGGCACTCTAAGCATTAATACCACCTTACAAAACCTTACTGCAAAGAATGCAAAAGGCTTGAGTATGCGTTGGAGCATTTATAAAAACAAATTGTTCTCGGATGATAATGTGTTGGTGGCTACTTTTGATGATGCCAAGGCTAAAACCTCGTGCAGCTGTAATGCAGAAACCCAACTACATCAAAGCATCACTCTGAACGATGTTGCACCATGGACGGCAGAAGAACCTAACGTGTATGTTGTGGTTGGTGAATTGATGCAGGGAAAGAAAGTAGTAGAAACAATTAGTTTTCAAACTGGTTTCCGCACGGTTGAAATAAAAAATACGCCTGCAGAAAAAGACGAATTTGGTTTAGCAGGACGTTATTTTTATATCAATGGCATGCCTTTGAAACTTAAAGGTGTAAACAGACATGATACAAACCCATTAACGGGTAAAGTAATTTCGCGCCAACAAATGGAAGAAGAGATTATGTTGATGAAGCGTGCTAACATCAACCATGTGCGCACATCGCATTATCCCAACGATCCTTATTTCTATTACCTCTGCAATAAATATGGTATTTACCTAGAGAGTGAGGCCAATATCGAAAGCCACGAATATTTCTATGGCAAGTCTTCGCTGTCGCATGTGCCAGAGTTCCAAGACGCACACGTAGACCGAGTGATGGCTATGGCTCGTCAACTGGTAAACAATCCTTGTATTGTAATTTGGAGCTTAGGTAACGAGGCCGGACCAGGTCATAACTTTGTTGTGGCTTACGACTCGTTGAAAGCCTATGACGCTTCACGTCCTGTGCAATACGAGCGAAATAACGATATTGTGGACATGGGTTCTAATCAATATCCAAGTATTGCTTGGACGCGCGATGCAGTTAAGGGTAAAATGGGAATTAAGTATCCTTTCCATATCTCTGAATATGCCCACTCCATGGGAAATGCTGTTGGCAATCTTGTGGATTATTGGGATGCCATCGAGTCTACTAACTTCTTTATGGGTGGAGCTATATGGGACTGGATAGACCAAAGTATGTATAATTACACTAAAGAAGGTAAGCGTTATGTGGCCTATGGTGGTGATTTTGGCGACACCCCCAACGACGGACAGTTTGTAATGAATGGCATCATCTTTGGCGATCTTACACCTAAACCTCAATATTTTGAGGTAAAGAAAGTGTATCAATACATTGGAACAACCTGGAAAGATGCTAAAAAGGCAACGCTGGATGTGTTTAATAAAAACTACTATTCAGACGATCTTAGCAGCTATAACATGGCATACACCCTTACAGCAGATGGTTTGACCGTTAAAAAAGGAAATCTTGAACTCGGAAGTGTGCCTGCACGAACACATAAGTATATAACGATTGATGGCCTTAACGAGGGGCTTGACCCCAATAAGGAATATCTGTTGCATGTTACCTACACGTTAAAACACGACATGCCATGGGCTAGAGCAGGATATGTACAGGCCGAAGAGCAGTTGCCCGTGCAGATGGCTGAAACACGTCCCACCATTGCTGTACAAGGGAAAGTAAATGTTTCTGCGCCAAAAGGCAATAAACTGGTGATGTCTGGACCTACATTTACAACCACGTTCGACTTGGTAAAGGGTACTATTTACAACCTGCAATATGACGGAAAAACAATCATTGCTGATGGCTGTGGGCCCGAATTGAATGCCTTCCGTGCATGGACCAATAACGATAATTGGGCTTATGAGGGATGGTATGCTAATGGATTGAACAACCTACAACATAAATGCACATCTCATACCACGCATGTGAATAAAGACGGTTCGGTGTCAATCGTGTTTAACGTAGAATCGCAAGCTCCTCACGGTTACCGCCTTGAGGGAGGTAATGCCAACTGGAAGAGACTTGTTGAATTTAAAGATAAACCTTTCGGTAGAGATGATTTCCGCTTTAATACACAAGTTGTTTATACTGTATTCCCCGATGGTAGTATTGAAAGTGAAAGCGCTGTAACGAGCAATAAACCCACGTTGGTGCTTGCTCGTCTAGGCTATACGCTGCGTATGCCAAAGGAATATAATAATCTGATTTATTATGGTAGGGGGGTGTATGATAACTATCCAGACCGCAAGACTGGTCAAATGATAGGGATTACGGAACAGCTGGATGTAACAGATGAATTTGTAATGTTCCCCAAACCCCAGGATACGGGCAACCATCAAGACACTCGTTGGCTCTCGCTCACGAGCAATAATGATACAAACAGCGTTGGTGCTATCTTTGTTGCAAAAGATAAAATGAGCTTTTCAGCACTTCCTTGGTCGGACAATGATATTGCCATGGCTAACCACCCCCACGAATTGCCTGAAAGCAATTACACTTATTTGCATCTAGATAAGGCAATAACCGGATTAGGTGGTAATAGTTGCGGACAAGGAGGCCCGTTGATGCACGACCGTGTGATGGCCACGCCACATACCTTTGGTTATATGATACGCCCAGTTAGTTCCTCTTCTAGTAAGGCACTTACTGATAATTCTAATATAAGCTTAAACGGTGCAACGCCGCTTATTATCTCAAGAGATGCCGAAGGCAATGTAACGATAGATGCTAATGGTGCTAAGAGCGACTTGTTCTATACCACCAATAGCAACAAGAAACCACAGAAGTATACAGGTGCAATTAATATGCGCAATGGTGGTTCTATCACGGCTTGGTCTAAAGATACAGAGTGGCTTAAGGCTTCACAAACTTTCTCGCGCATTGAAAGCATTCCCTTAACTGTGGTTTATGCATCAAGTCAGGAAATCGGAGAAGGTGATGCCAACCACTTAACAGATGGAAACCCCAACAGTTATTGGCACACGATGTACTCTGTTACCGTGGCTAACTATCCTCATTGGGTAGACTTCGATTGCGGTGGTGTTAAAACCATTAAGGGCTTTACTTACTTACCACGCCAAAATAGTGGGAATGGTAACATCAAGAAGTATAGCATACAAGTAAGTAACGACGGAAAAACTTGGGGAAAGGCTGTTGCCGATGGCGAATTTGAAAATAATAGAAAAGAGAAGTCTATTATGCTTGCAACGCCGGTTAAGGCTCGTTATGTTAGGTTTACTGCCTTAAGCGAGCAAGGGGGGCAAGACTTTGCTTCGGGTGCCGAATTTAAGGTGCTTGAAAAGTAATTACCCGATACCGTATGAGTTTATAAGGATATTCTTAAACAATGGGGTTAGCGGATAGCATTACCATTTAAATGGTCGTTGTATGAGCATTTAACTCACGTTGAAGATTATTTCTTCTAATATAATGTAGGGACAAAAGGTCTCGTTTGTTTGCACGAAGCTTGATTCATGCATTAAGCGTAGACCTTTGTCCCTACACTTTTTGTTAATATTTGGGTGTTATTTCTAAAACCGCATGACATAGCCAGACTTTTCTGCCGAATAAAATTACTAAACAAAACTATAAATCTAATTTTGAACAGCAGTGGCAACACAAAAGTGCTAAATGAAAAGTAAAAGCCGTTTTTGGATTGGAGAACCTAATAGATGTCAGGAATGAGAATAAACTTTTTCTAACTCATTTTACATCAAAGCTATAATAAAATTCAAATCAATTTAATCTATAACTAATCTTGCTTTGGTGTTATTATAAAATATTAGTGTTGAGTTATTATAGATAGATTTTGATGTTAATAAAGAATGTGAGATTACATGATATAATTTCTTTATTAATATGTTGCTGTTTGTAAAAAATGGCTTAACTTTGTCGCTGTATTTTTAAAACATTCAACTAAAAGCCAATTATTGTTCAGAAGCTGACGATTACCTACTAGGCATTAAGAGCACAATGTTCTACAAATGAATAAGAAAAAAGCAAAGATTTTGCTTGCTGCCATGCTGTTGGCAGTAGGTGAGACCGCATTCGCTGCAGATAAGACGGTAAATGCAATTAGACAGATTAACCCAACTACGGTGGAAATTCTTTATAGTGATGGTGGTGTTCTGACCTTAGATTTTTATGGGCAGAATATCTTTCGTATTTTTCGCGACCCCAAAGGTGGCATTGTGCGCCATCCTTCTAGTAATCCACCGGCTCAAATACTTGTTAACAATCCTCGTAAAAATGCAGGTCGACTCACTGTTGTTGAAAACGATGCAAACGTTGCTGTGTCTACAGCCGCGGTTCAAGTGCGTTTCGACCGTCAAACGGGCCTAATGTGTGTTACCGATCTGCGTAATGGCAGAGAGGTGATTAAAGAAGTAAAACCTGTTGATTTCCGAAAAAACAGTACAACAGTTACCTTTGCTAATGTATCTGATGAATATTTCTATGGTGGAGGTGTGCAAAATGGTCGTTTCTCTCATCGGGGCAAACGCATTGATATTGTAAATTCATGTAGTTGGACTGATGGAGGCGTGGCATCGCCAGCCCCATTCTATTGGTCTACTGGTGGCTATGCAGCCATGCCCTACACATTTAAACCTGG
This sequence comes from Hoylesella shahii, assembly GCF_937990675.1. Taxonomy (NCBI): domain Bacteria; kingdom Pseudomonadati; phylum Bacteroidota; class Bacteroidia; order Bacteroidales; family Prevotellaceae; genus Hoylesella; species Hoylesella shahii. The sequence continues at coordinate 116,856 of NZ_CALKQY010000049.1, forward strand.
CGTTTACGATTTTGGCAGCAAAGACAAAAATAGGGTAACAATTACGCACGATATGCCTTACCTTGACATGTTCTTAATGGTAAGCGCCACTCCTGTGTCGTTGCTTCGCGATTATTATCAACTTACGGGTAATCCTGTACTGCTTCCAAAGTTTGCTTTCTATGAAGGTCATCTCAATGCCTATAATCGTGATTATTGGAAGGAGACAACAGAAAGTGGAAGAGGTGTACTTTTTGAAGATGGAAAACGTTACATTGAAGAACAGAAAGACAATAATGGCATTAAAGAAAGTTTGAATGGCGAAAATCAGAACTATCAATTTTCGGCCCGTGCTGTTATCGATCGTTATAAGAAATACGACATGCCATTGGGGTGGATATTGCCAAACGATGGTTATGGAGCTGGCTATGGACAGGCTAGTACGCTAGATGGTAACATCACTAATTTGAAAATCTTGGGTGACTATGCACGAAAACAAGGTGTAGAAATAGGGCTTTGGACTCAGTCTAATCTTTATCCCATAGATTCGATTAAGCCTTTATTACAACGCGACATTGTGAAAGAGGTTCGCGATGCGGGTGTGCGTGTGTTGAAAACAGATGTGGCATGGGTTGGTCCTGGATACTCGTTTGGGCTGAATGGAATTGCAGATGTGGCGAATGTTATGCCTTATTATGGTAATAATGCCCGTCCCTTTATCGTTACACTTAATGGTTGGGCAGGTACCCAACGCTATGCAGGTGTTTGGACAGGCGACCAATCGGGCGGCGAATGGGAGTATATACGTTTCCATATTCCAACCTATATTGGCTCGGGACTTTCAGGAGTTGGTAATATATCGAGCGATATGGACGGCATTTTTGGTGGTAAAAACGAGCCAGTTAATATCCGCGATTATCAGTGGAAGACCTTCTCGCCCATGCAATTGAATATGGACGGGTGGGGGAGTAACCCCAAATATCCGCAGGCATTAGGCGAACCTGCAACCAGCATTAATCGCTCTTATCTTAAACTTAAGTCGATGTTGCTGCCTTATACCTATTCTTGTTCGTACGAGGCTGTAACAGGTAAGCCAATTATTCGGGCCATGTTTTTGGAAGATAAAAACGATTATACCTTGGGTAGTACCACTCGTTACCAGTTTATGTATGGTCCATCGTTCTTGGTGGCGCCTATTTATCAGAATACTTTAGCCGACAAAGAAGGTAACGATGTGCGCAATGGTATTTATTTACCCGAAGGCACTTGGTATGATTATTTTACTGGAGCCACTTATAAAGGTGGTTGTGTGCTTAATGATTACGCTGCACCCATCTGGAAATTACCTGTTTTTGTAAAGGCTGGAGCCATTATCCCGATGGTGAATGCCAATAATAATCCTTCTGAAATAGATAAGAGCAGACGTGTATTTGAACTTTATCCTGAAGGCAAAAGCCAATTTGTGCTGTATGATGATGATGGAATAACACAAAGTTACCTCTTTGGTGAAAAAGCAACAACGCTAATAACCTCTAATCTTAGCAGGCAAAAAAATCTTACAGTTAGGATAGAGCAGACTATGGGCACGTTTTCTGGGATGTTGAAAAACCAGTCTACAACTTTAAATCTCAACACAAACGCAAAGCCAAAGCGTGTATCTGCTTTTATTGATGGTAAACAAGTTGTGCTAAAAGAAGCAACAAAAGGCGATAATACCTGGAATTATGTTCAGTCTCCTAACCTCAATCGCTTCTCAACTGCAGGCACAGAAATAGCTAACTTGTTGGTTTCGAAGAATGCGCAGATAATTGTTCGCTTGGGCTCGTGTGATATAACGACGAAAGCAGTAGAACTTCGTGTTGATGGTTTTGAGCGCCTCAATAAGTCTAACCAAAGTTTAAGTAGAAAAGGTAAACTCGCGGCACCCGAATTACTTGCGTCAGACATACAACCCTACAGCATAACGCCGAAGTGGAAGCCAGTACAGAATGCCGACTACTATGAGGTTAAGTTCGTTGGCCAAACTTATACAACTATCCTTCGTGACTCATTACTATTTGAAGATTTGCAACCAGAAACCGAATACGACTTTATGGTGCGCGCAGTAAATAGTGATGGTGTTAGCGATTGGACAAAATTACATGCCAAGACCGATGTTAATCCCTTGGAACATGCTATAAAGGGAATTACAGCTAAGTCTACTGCTAAAGACCAAAATGGCTTTGGCATAAGTCGATTGTTTGATTTTAGCACAGCTGGAGATATCTGGCATACAAATTATTCAGATAAAGTAGTGCCCTTCGAATTTACGATCGATTTGCACAGCATCAATACATTGGATAAAATTCAGTATGTACCTAGAGTCAATGCAGGCAATGGCACGATAACCAAATGCGACATTGCTGTTAGTAAAGACAGGCTTAACTGGACCGAAATTGGAGTACAGCAGTGGGCGCGCAATAACCAAACTAAGGAAGTGGTCTTCACAACCCAACCCATAGCACGCTATGTAAAGGTGATAGTGAAGGAAGCAGTAGGAAACTTTGGTTCGGGAAGAGAACTCTATGTGTTTAAAGTGCCTGGAACAAAGACGATATTGCCTGGCGATATCAACGTTGATGGAAAGATAGATGAGAATGATTTGACTTCTTACATGAACTATACAGGGTTGAAAACAGGTGATTCCGACTTTGATGGTTATATCTCGGGAGGCGACCTCAATGGCAATGGCTTGATTGATGCCTATGATATCTCGAATGTAGCGACGAAACTTGATGGAGGAGTTAATATTGATGAAGACAACGAAGTAAAACTTGCTGGAACATTGTCTTATCATTTCGATAGGCAATCGTATTCAGCTGGTGACGATGTGCTTATCACTATTAAAGGCAAAGATTTAAAGTCGGTAAATGCATTCAACCTTGTTTTCCCATATAACCCTAAAGAAATGCAGTTCGTAAAAGTGGAGTCGACAGCATACAATAAAATGCGCAACTTGTCGTACGACCGTCGTCACACCGATGGTTCACAAGTGCTCTATCCCACTTTCGTTAATGTAGGTGATCAGCCAGTTGTACAAGGCGATGTAACACTCTTGGTTATTCGTATGAAGGCACAAAAGACGTTTACAGTTAAGCCTACAACTCCCAAGGGAATGTTGGTAGATAAAGCTCTAAATCAATTAGACTTTTAAACGAATAACAAACAAACTGGACAATTAAGATAGCTATAACGGAGTTATGCCATCGCCATCTGTCAGACATTTTTTGAAGTAGAATGATTGGCAATAGCGTAACTCCAAAGATAGCTCAGCTAATGTTCCTTGAAAAAATCCGACGAACGCTTATTTAACAACATAAATAAAAACAATTATCAACACCTTAGATAAAGTACCTTTATAATAGAGGAAACTATTAAGATTATTAATCATTCATAAAAACATATGTTATTACAAAGATTTCTACGCAACAAAACCCTGCTGGCTACAATGGCTTTAAGCATTGCTATGCCAAGTTTTGCAAGAACTGCACGACTTGCAGCAGCGCCAACAGGTAGTGGAGAAAACCAAACACTCACTACAGGAGTGTATCAGATTGTTAATGATAAACGACAGCCTGGTTCAAACCTTCATGTGTATGTAGATGGAAATGGTTCTCTTCGTGGTCAAACATTTAGTACAATACCATCAGATTATGCTGATGTATTTGTCGTTCACGCAAAAGAAGGAGACAGTTACTCTATCCAGAGCTTGAAGAATGGCCAGTTTGTACAGACTGTTTCGGGTAATAATGTTACCTATAAAACTTCTGATGCTGCCTATAACTTTAATGTTGTCTATCAACCAAAATCAAAAGGAACAGGAAAGTCTTATTTCAATATCTTCAATGATAAAGGTAACAACGGTTGGTGCTGGCATATAGATGCACAGAAAAACATTGTACGTTGGTATCCATTGACAGACGGTGGTAATATAGCTATCGGACCAAGTGAATTTCTTTTTAAGCCCGTTACCACGCTTAGTGAAAAACAAGTGCGTGAAAGGTTAGGCGAACTTTCTGGTAATGTAAATCCAACGGTTAACACCGAACGCTATTATCAGATAGTATCTGAAACCTATGGCAGGTCGATGCGTGAGAATTATATAGAAGGAGCATTGTATACGGGTACGTTTGATGCCAATGACTATAGTTATTGTTGGAAATTGATTAAGCTTCCTAATGGCCGTTATGTGTTCAAAAATGCCGTAACAGGTAAATATATCACACATCAAAATGGTGCAACAAGTCGAACTTATACCACATCGGAGACACAGGGCAATGGATTTAAACTTAAACTCAATACCAGCGACCCTTACTTGATGAACTACGAAATGGTAGATGCTAATAATGTAGGTATTCACTGTGCAGCAAGTCAAGGCTATCATCCTGTTGGTTGGTATGTGGGTTCAGAAGCCAATAAATGGGTATTTAAAGTCGCTGTTGTAGAACAAAACAAGCTAAAAGCTCAACACGATGCATATAAAGCACGTTTCGACCTAACTAAAAATGCTAATACCTATGCAGATAAGATGGTTAGCTATTTCACAAATAGTGCTGCTACTGAAGTAACAGCTGATGTTCAGCAAATGAACGATGCCGCATTGAAAGCAAAGATGTCTGCAGATGGTTTGCCACAAGGCTTACAGGAAGTTATTTTGAAAATAAAGAACCAAAACTGGCAAAGATATAATAGCGGACGTAATTGGGAAAAGCAATTCCGTATAGCTAGTTATAAAGCTTATAGCGAATATAAGTACGATGCTTGGGCACGTTCAATGGGTATTGGTTACGACTATGGTAACCTTACCAATCCAACGGGTATCACTGTCTTGGATGGTGAAGATTTGTTTGTGTTTGTTGGCGATGACATTCCTAACAATGCTACGCTTCAAATAGAGCTTGTTCCTCTAGGGACGCGTAGTGCAGGCAAGTTCTATAACTTGAAAAAGGGATTGAATGTGGTTCTTAATGAAGGCGAGAATAACGTCTTTGTTAATTATATTGGTCCGACCTTCCAAAACGGAAAGGCACTAAAAGATTATAAAGACCTTAACATCCATATCGAAGGAGGTAAGGTGAACGGCTATTTCGACCTTACAAAAGGCGATACAGATAATGATTGGGTTAAGATGCAGAATGACGGATTAGCATGGGCTAAGGCTTTCAATATGAAAGGCGAACTCGTTGTGATGCATATGCCAAGTGATGCCTGCAAGCAGTACACTCCTGTTCATATGAAGGGGTTGGTTGAAATATGGAATAGCATTGTGCAACGTGAAGACGACCTTATGGGCTTCCGTGAATCGAAGAAAGATAAATGCAACAACGTGCTTAACGCCACTGCCGTGGACCATGGTTATATGTATGCTACCACAGGTGGTACATATTATAATTACAATACTTTGCCCGATGTTCTTAATTACGATAAGATGAAACGCGGTGATGGAACGCTTTGGGGACCTGCTCATGAGTTTGGACATAACCACCAACAGCTCTTTAATACTGCGGGAATGACCGAAATTTCAGTAAATATGTTCTCTAATATGATTATGTTTACTTCTGGTCAAAAGACGAGTCGTTCGCAACATTGTAATTATGTTGATGTTGACGGAAAGCAATACACCGGCGTTTGTGAAAGTGCTGTGTCAACATACGCTGACCGTTTTGCAAGTAAGAAGTACTGGTTTGAATATGGTACATGGGGAACTACACAGATGTACTACAAACTTTATTTGCTCTTCCACGCTACAGGACTCGACAATAAGTTCTGGAATAAATGTCTCGACTATCTAAGAAGAAACCGTTTGAGCGGACAAGGCACTGCAAACTGTAGTGGACGAAACGACTATCTGCTATTTGCTAAAGCTTGTTGCTATGCTGCCCAGCAAGACCTTTCAAGCTTTTTCGAAGCATGGGGTCATTTCTATGATGTAAATGGTGTTGTTATTGGCGACTATAGCAATACAACCATGTACACTAATAGAGCTGAATGGGAAGATGCTTTGAGGTTTATGAAAAAGTTTCCTAAGGGTCCAGGTAACAACCTTATCTTTGTAGACGATCACATTCGTCGTACGCCGGCCATTTATCCTGGTCATCCCGAAGGCGAAATGCGCTCTGATTTTAACGATGAAGTTCGTGTAGGCACGATGGGCGATTTTGGTTCGTGGGATCAATTCTGTCCTGATAGTCTTGGTCAGGGTTGGGCAGAAGTGGTGTCGATGAAGGATGTTGACGGTAAACGCACCTATACAATGAAAGCAAAGAATAGTCATGTGGTTGGTTTCAAAATCTATGATAGCAACGATAAACTAATCTATTTTGCAAACACCAAGACTTTCACCATTCCAAGGAAGGTAATGGAGAGCGCAAATAATAATGTTAAGGTAGTGGTGTGTGGCTCTAATGGTTCTGAAGTTCTACCTGGAACTGTACCCACTGGAATAAAGACCACTGTTGTTCAACCTAACCGCAACAAAGTGGATGTGTACAGCGTTTATGGTGTTCTTATTCGTAGTCAAGTAAACGAAAGCACTGCACTTGATGGTCTCGCTGATGGTGTTTACATTGTTGGCGACAAGAAAGTGATTGTTGGTAAACATTAATTATCATGATTGGTATCTCCCTCCTGCAAACCTTCAGGAGGGAGGTACAATCCTCTTTAAACCTATAAGTAAATCAATTATTAAATCATTCATTATGAAGAAAATCTTTACACTATTATCTTTGTGCTTGTTGACATTGACTAGCTATGCTCAAGAGTGGTTATCTGCTCCTATCAGTGGTAAGCAGTACTACATAGCAGTAGGTCACCAAAAAGTGGGCTATATTACAGCCAATGAAAATGGTGCTAATCTCACGGCTAAGGCTGCGAGCAAAGCTGATAAATCAAAACAAACGTGGACTTGTACGCAGAATCCCGACCAAACATGGACTTTTACACTCTCTGTTGGTGGCGAAACATGGACGATGTGCACCACAGCGGGGCAACGTTTGGCAGCAGGAACTGCCGCTGGTAGCAATTTTAAAGCATACACGATGCTTAATCACGATGCTGATCCTTCAAATGCTTATGCAGCTATTAAGATGATTGAAGGAGAAAACGTAAACTCTTTTGTAAACCTTTATTATGGTCAAAGAATAGGAAACGAATATGGTCCTTGGAGTGATGGCGATAATGGTTCTAAAGTTTATTTTGTTGAGGCTTCTGAGATAGAACTTTATTCATGGGACTTCGACTTTAAGATCTTTGATAAGAAAAACAATGCCACGCGTTACTTTATCCAATTCAATTCTCCTGCAGCCAATAATCCAAGCTATGGTCCCACAGGTTTGGGTGCACGCACTGGTAAAAACTTGGTTTTGTCTGTAGACAACGACACGCTTATTTCTGACTCAGTAATTGTTGCCGACGCCAATTTTAAATATAAAGTATGGCACGTTAATAGCTTTGATCCTACCACAAAGCAAATTGTTCTTGTTAACGAGGCTGGTCAATACATCAATTATGTAACCTTTGACACACCACTCGCAGGCGGTTCTAATGTTCTTTACGTGAAGAATGCAGCAGGCGAATGGGTTCGTAATGGTAATAGCGGTGGTGGAATTTTAACTGCGGGCTTTATGGCAACAACTGTTCCTCAAACGCTTTACGTTTTTGATAGCAATAAAGGCAGCGAATGTTACTCTATTGGCGATAGCTCTGAAAGAAACTCTAGAAACTTCCTCAATGCATGGGGCAACGTTGGATGGCACCATTTTATGGGCAAATGGGAAGTGAACGACATAAATAATGCCCTTAAGTTCATTCCTATTACAGAGGTGTTTAACGACGAAGAAATAGCAACCATGGACAAACTTACTGGTATTTCTAATGTAAATGTTGAGCAAAAGCAAGCTAACACTTATGTTTATACCATCGATGGACGTATGGTTGGCAAAGACATTAAGGGCTTAGCCAAGGGTTTGTATATTGTAAATGGTAAGAAAGTTGTAGTGAAGTAATTTTAAATATCTTCTTTTAAAGGGGGGGGATCATCATGTAGGAATGTGCTATAAAGTGCATTCATTGATAGACAATGTTTATTGTTTCGCAACGCTAAATATAAGCATTTTCCACTAACTACATTTTGATACTCCCTTTTTCGTTGATAAATCCCACTTCTTATCATTGCTTTCTTTGTCTAAACAGCTCTTTAGAATTTCCAAATTAGTTGTAAATCTGCATCTGCTTGCTGTTTTTGAGTATTTGTTTTTGCGTTGTCTTTGTTTTTGGGTATACTGAAGTGATGCGTATAGCCCAACTTCACCAAAAGAAGAATATGGCTGTTTAAGGCTTGTTTCCCTATTAGCGCAGTGCGATAGCCTTGTCCAAAAAACGAAGGAAACGAGAAATTGTAGCGTAATCCTCGCTCGTAGGTGTATATACGACTATCAAAACTATTGGTATTGAAATATCCCACTACTGCATCTATTTTGGTTTTAGCTGATTGCCATCCGCCATTAATCGTAGTCATCCATCCTCTTTGCATCGCTTTTCCCCAAGATAATACACCATCTGCTTGTATCTTAGCGTGCCAATTGTCTGTGTTTAGGCCATATGCCAGTCTTACTCTGTTTTCCTTTTTGTTTATTATTTTATGACTACCTGTGGCGTTTTCTTGTTTTAGTCTAAACCGATAACGTGCCATCCAAGTAGATACACCGTGGGTATAATTGGCTGTGAGCATGTTATCCCATGAAAAGGACGAAGTAGACACGCGATAACGGGGTAGTGCAAAATAGGCGTAGTCGGTATAAGCTGTAACCAACCAGTTGCGTGCAGGTTGCCAATTAGCGCCCAAATACAGGCCACTCTCATTATTTATATGTCCACCTTCGCTAAAACTTCGTCCTAATAGTGCTTGATAACGATAAGAGTAAAATCGCTGAATGGCAACAAAATCGATTCTCGACCACAGTTTTAGTGTTATCATATTGATGGTGGCTAGTGCTTGATTTTTATCAATAGCCGTTTCGCCTGCAACAGTTATTCGTCTACTAAGATAGCCATAATCTAATCCAACGTTATAAAACTGCTTTCCTTTTGCAGAAAAAAGTTTATAGTGTTGAGCAGTATCGGGTTGTAGCTCGTGGTTAAAGCCTGTGTATAAGGCCGTCATACCTATATGAAACCCATTACGTGCATAATTTAAGTTGGCACCAGCCACCCCTTGCAGAGCGTTATGCTTATGCTGCAATTCAGTTATTGTGCGGTGATAACCCGTCTTTAGCAATGTTTTGATGGCCTTTTTATTTTTCGTTGGTGTAACATCTATATACCTATAAGAGGCAAAAGCCGACACATCCAGCCCCTTAGCCACATTCACTGTTGCAGCCATTCCCTGCAGATAGTTACCTTCTGATCGCGACGAATGCGAGCGTATATGACCCGTTGTTCGGCCCAGTGTAGCTAGCGAAGCCTGTTTGCCAAAACCGTAATCGTTGTTTATCACCAGTCCCATACCAAACCTAAGACGGTAACGACCTGCTGTTGCTACTTGTATCCTTCCCAATTTGCGTACCATAAAGTAGAACGAATAAAAATCATAACCAGCTTTATTCCTTTTGCTAAAAAAAGGTTCGCCTGCATCTTGTGCAGCAAGTAGTCCTGCTTTGACAAAATCGCCTAGATGGAAATCGTATTTTAACCAATGTCTAACATCGTATCCAAGATATTTTTTGCTAGCCAGCGAAGGGCTTGTAAGTGGAAATTTTACCTCACCGGCTAATTCGTGTTTACCATATTTCAAGATGTTGCGTAGCGATGGAAACTGTTGAGGCCTACTATCATCTATATATACAAAACATTGTAACAACAGACGTGTGTCATAGTCGATAGCCTCTATTAATGCTAGTTCTGCCACCGAACGCATAGGTGCATAATGATAAAGATATTCGCAGATGCTTTCCACCTGTTGAGCTGTGAGAAATGGTAGTCTTTCTAAATCCTCGCGTTTGGCATTATTTAGATTAATGGGGTGCGTTTGCATTTCGGCTAAGGTTTCAAACACTTCTTCATTGGTATCTTCCATTTGTTCGTTATTCTCCAACCAGCGTTGATAGAATTCCTCCCAATTGTTTTCATTTTGTGCAAACAAAGGGAGAAAACATAATATCAGTAATAACGTTATCACTAGACGTATTTTCATGAGTAGGTTAAGTTAAATGATTTTACAAAGTTAAGCATAAAGCTTCACATGAACTACTAAATATAATATTTTTTCCATATTACACTAAAAATTGCTCTGCTTAACTTAAATCACAGCACTGATGCACTTGCAGGGTGCTATGAAAAAATGGTTTTATGGTTCTTTGTTATCTTTTGCGCTCTTGGTTTTACATTTTCTCAATGATTTTCGCTAACTTTGCCATTTATGAAGAAGTGGTTAACAACAACGCTTTGTGCTTTATGCCTGTTGATAACTTTACCAGGTAAGGCTACTACAACAACAGACACGCTGTTGTTGAACCGCATCTATCGCTATACAGACAGCAGTTATGTGCAACCAACCGATACTTCTTATTATTCTTATACGCGTTATACCATTGACATACGTCGTAAAAACATTTTTTTGATGGCTGTCCCAAACCTGTTTGATATGGCTAGGAGTGGTAGGCGACACTTCATAGGTGAAAGCATAAGGCAGCATGTGTACAATAAAAAAGGAGTTCGTGACAGTAAAACTTTAATTTCTTATACCACCCTTCCACACAGCGAGAACATTCTTCCTCCTGCGCTGATGTATTTGTCGCCGACGCTTTATCGTGTTACTTTGGTAGATAAGTTTTTGCTTTCACCATTTAGTCGACATAACAAGATGTTTTATCGCCTGCATGTTGTATCTCAAACAGACAGCTTGGCCTTACTCAGTTTTAAACCCAAGGTTGACAATACGCAACTTGTTAAGGGCAATGCCGTGATTGATGTGCGAACGGGTAGGGTTATCACTTGCCACGCCGAGGGCGAATATAACATGCTTCGGTTTGAGCTAGACACTGATACGGGAGATAAACAACACGACAAGCTGATGGTGAGGCGCTGCATTTTGCGAACCACCTTTAAGTTTATGGGCAATCGTATGGCTGCAACTTATCGCGTAAACTACGACATGCCACCCATAGACAGCACCCAAATTAAGTCTAATAAGCCTGCATTTACGCTTAATGCCTTACGCAACGATAGTCTTACCCGCATCGAAAAAGAACTTTTTAATCCTGTGTATATGGCTGATATTGGCCAAGACACAGTGAGAACGCAGACAGAAAAGCCACGTGGAAGATTTTGGCGTAAGCTAGGCGACTATTTAGTAGACCGGATCGGGAGTGATTTTGGTAAGTCTAATCAGGGTTATTTCCGATTTAATGCACCGTTCGACCCTTTTTATATGGAGTATTCGCCCAGTCGTGGTTTTACTTATCGCAATGATTTTAGATTTGGTTATACGTTCAATCCACGCATGTCGCTGTTTGCACAGCTAAAGGCGGCTTATTATTTTGGTGAAAAGCGAGTTACATTTTATGCTCCTTTAATCTTAACTTTTAATCAACAACGCAACTTCTACTCGCGAATAGAACTCAGCACAGGTAATAGAATATATAGTTCAACGATAGCCGAACGTTTGTCGGAGTCGTTGTTGCACAGATTAATTGATGTAGGAAACGACCTATATCAGTTTACCGACAACTACTTAAGATTTGAAACCAATATAGACCTCTCTCCAAAATGGGGCCTAAAGACGGGCTTTGTTTTTCATAAGCGCAAACCATTAGACCTCATTCCTTTTGAGTTGCTCGACTTTCCAAAGGAATATCGCTCATTTGCGCCTAACATAGAAGTAAGCATTAGGCCATGGGGATGGAGTGGACCGATATTCACTATCGACTATGAACGTAGTCTTAAACACGTCTTTAAGTCGAACATTGGCTACGAGCGTTGGGAAATTGATGGTCAGTACCTCTATCGTTTATCTCGCCTTCGCTGTTTGTCTATGCGTTTAGGAACAGGATTTTACACGCAAAAAGACCAATCGTCTTACTTTCTAGACTACGCTAATTTTCGCGAAAACACCATTCCTGGTGGTTGGAACGATGGCTGGTCGGGCGAGTTCGAATTGTTAGATGCTAGTTGGTATAACGCCTCCAACTATTATGTGCGTACTAATTTTACTTATGAAACACCCTTACTAGTGGCCAGTTGGTTGCCATACGTAGGGCATTACATAGAGATGGAACGTATATATGTAAGTGCATTAGCGGTGAAAGAGCTACATCCCTATTTTGAATTGGGTTATGGCTTCACCACAAGACTATTTACTATAGGTGCATTTGTTTCAAACCGCAATTGGAAATTCAATGGGTTTGGATTAAAATTTGGTTTCGAATTGTTTAGACATTGGTAACACTGACGATGCAAACTTATACGTTAAAATTAAAACAAGTAACACCATGCATACCCCATTAACTGTTTATAAGGCCAGTGCAGGAAGCGGTAAGACCTTCACCTTGGCTGTAAACTATATCAAAATATTGATAAGCAATCCTTATAGCTACCGTAACATCCTTGCTGTGACCTTTACCAATAAGGCAACCGAAGAGATGAAACTTCGCATTTTGAGTCAGCTTTATGGCATTTGGAAGCTTCTGCCCAGCTCGAAAGGCTATTTAGACAAGGTTACAAGCGAGCTAGATATTACTCCAGAGTTCGCCTCGAAACAGGCTGGCATAGCTTTAAGCAACCTATTACACAATTACAACTACTTTAGAGTTGAGACAATCGACACCTTTTTTCAAGCTGTCTTGCGCAATTTAGCACGCGAACTCGACCTCACTGCTAATCTTCATGTGGGCTTGAACGATGCTCAGGTTGAACAAATGGCAGTGGATAAGCTGATAGAAGAGCTTACGCCAACGAGCAAAGTGTTGAAGTGGATAATGGAATATATCCAACAAAATATAGCCGAGGATAAGAGTTGGAATGTAATTGGGCAGATAAAGCAGTTTGGTATGAATGTCTTTAGAGATGTGTATAAAGACAATCGAAAGCAACTTAATGCGCTCATGGAAAACGAAGAGCTTTTTGATAGCTATGTAAAGCGTATCAGAGCCTTAGGTAAAGATGCTGAACAAAGACTTGAACAACTAGGAAACCATTTTTTTGAACTACTGGACGAAAACCAATTGACTGTAAACGATTTTTCGAATAAAGATAAAGGCGTGTGCGGTTATTTCGTCAAACTAAAGAATGGCAAAGGAGATGCTGACGAAATATTGGGCAAACGGGTGCTCGATGCTATGGAAGACCCCAATGCTTGGGTGGGAAAGAAAGAACAAAACGGCGATGGGCACACGCTAACGGTGGTGAGAAATGTGCTTTTCGACTATCTTAACGAGTCGGAAAAGGTGCGTGTTGAACAAGTTAAAATGTTGAAATCTGCTCGTCTAGCCTTGCGCCACCTAGACCAATTGCGTCTTCTTGACAAGATTGAAATTAAAGTGCGCGAAATAAACGAGCAATCTAATCATTTTTTATTGAGCGATACGCAAAGTTTGTTGAATGCATTGATACAAGATAGTGATTCGCCTTTTATCTTCGAGAAGATAGGCACGCAGCTCGAACACATCATGATTGACGAGTTTCAAGACACAAGTACTGTGCAATGGGCAAACTTCAAAGTGCTGTTGCAAGAGTGCATGAGTCATAACCAATCGCAAAGTTTGATTGTGGGTGATGTGAAACAAAGTATATATAGGTGGCGCTCAGGCGACTGGCGATTATTAAACGAAATAGAAAAGCAATTCTCTAATTCGCCACATGCGTTTAAGGTTGAGCGAATGACAACCAACTATCGCTCTGAACGTAATATCGTTGATTTTAATAATGCTTTCTTTGAATTGGCTTGCGATATCGAACAACGCGAATTAAAAGAACTTTCGCCTGACGGAGCAATGCAAATGCAAATGGCTTACCAAGATGTGAAACAGCTTGTACCCACACAAAAGCAGCCTAAGGGAAGGGTAGAGGTGACACTTTTTAGTAAAGCCGAATGCGAAGAGCGTATGCTGGCTAAGGTGTGCGACACCGTTAAAAGTTTGCTTGAGCAAGGAGCAAGAGCAAAAGATATCGCCATTCTAGTGCGCAACAATATAACCATCGCACTGATTGCCGATTATATGATGGTGCATTTGCCCGATGTGCGACTGGTTTCTGATGACGGTTTCCAACTGCAAGCCTCTGTCGCCGTGCAAATCATCATCGGAGCACTACGCGTTTTGGCCAAACCTAGCGACCGTTTGCTTCAAGCAAATCTGGCTACTGCATACCAAACCCACATCTTAGGCAACCCCATTGGCAACCGTGAAATGCTTAAACGAGATGTGGATGTGGCTACTTTTCTTCCTGAGCGGTTTTGGCATAGCCATCAACATTTGATGGCTATGCCCATCTTTAGCATTGTGGAAGAAGTGTATCAAGCCTTCCAATTAGAACGATTGCCTGAACAAAGTGCTTATATCTGCACTTTTTACGATAAACTACAAAACTTTTTGGTGGATAATTCGACCGACCTTAACGCTGTGATAGACGAATGGGAGAACGAAATGAAAACCAAAACCATACAAAGCGATGAACTTAACGGCGTGCGCCTGATAACAATACATAAGAGTAAGGGGCTTGAATTTGCACACACCATTGTGCCTTTCTGCGATTGGAAATTGGTAAATGGTAATGGCACTCTATGGTGTCAGCCCGATGAAGCCCCTTTTAACGAGCTGCCTCTCGTTCCTGTTGATATGTTTTCGAAACAGCTAATGGGTTCGGTTTTTGAAAAAGATTATATACAAGAGTATTTGCAAAACATGGTAGACAACATGAATTTGCTGTATGTGGCTTTTACAAGAGCCGGAAAAAACCTTTTTGTGATGGGCGAAAAAGATAAAAAAGGTGGGCGTGCAATAGTTATTGGCCAATGCATTGAGCAGTTAACGAATGTGCTGGAAAATAGCCAACTGCAAACAACAGAAGATGAAGATGTGGTGTTTCAATATGGTTCGCTTTCGATTGACTCGGCACAGAACTTGGAGCAATACACTTCAGACAATGTGTTTAATGCCATTCCTAAACCCTTTAGCTTTGATGTAAAGGTTTATGAAAGTCAAGCACAGTTCTTGCAAAGTAATAAAAGCTCTGAGTTTATTGGTGGAGAAGACGACGAGTCGCAGCAAAACAACTATATCAAACTGGGCAGTGTGCTGCACGCAGTGTTTGCTCAAGTTCGTACATTGGCCGATGTTCCTAATGTTTTAAAGCAGTTGGAACAAGATGGTGTGTTATATGATAGCGATTTAACTAAAGATAAACTGGTGGATTTGCTTAACAAACGATTTGCCGATAAGCGTGTTAAAGAATGGTTTTCGCCTGAATGGCAACTGTTTAACGAATGTTCTATACTCTCGGTTAACCCTGTTACCAACGCTGTTGTTACCCATAGACCCGATAGGGTAATAACAAACGGAGAAGAAATGCGGGTGATCGACTTTAAATTTGGTAAACCCAAAGAAGAGTATCACGCGCAAGTGGCCAGCTATATAGCCTTGTTAGAACGTATGGGATATAAGCGCGTGAGTGGATACTTATGGTATGTTTACAGTAATAAGATTGAGGAAGTGAAATGAGAAAGACTTTTTTAGAATATGTGGCCGAAGATTTATTAAAGAAATACGGCATTGATTTATCGCGCATTACCCTTGTTTTTCCTAACAAACGCGCGTCACTATTCCTTAACGAGCATCTAGCGCGCATGGCTGATGGCCCGTTGTGGAGTCCTGTTTACACCACTATCAGTCAGCTTTTTCGGGATAGGAGCGAACGGGTTGTGGCTGATAACATCAAACTTGTGTGCGACCTCTATCGCATTTATGTGCAATGCACAGGTACAACCGAAACCCTCGACCACTTTTATGGTTGGGGAATGCTGATGCTAAGCGACTTTGATGACATTGATAAGAACTTAGCTGATGCCAGAGATGTTTTTAGAAATCTTAGTAATATTCACGAACTAGACGACGTTTCGTATCTTAGCGAAGAGCAACGAGAGGTGTTAAAACGCTTCTTCAGTAACTTCTCTGACGACTATAATACGGAATTGAAAAATAGATTTCTACAACTATGGCAAAACTTTGGCAATATATATAATAGCTTTAATGACCATTTGCAAGAAGAAGGATTGGCCTACGAAGGGGCTCTTTATCGCGAAGTGGTTAACAATGATTTGGCTACCTATGATGCCGATACCTATATATTTGTAGGCTTCAATATGCTACAAAAGGTGGAACAGAAACTGTTTACACTATTAGCAAAGGCAGGTAAGGCCAAATTTTATTGGGATTTCGACCGCTATTATATGGAAGGAGCCAACAATGAAGCTGGTTATTACATCCGCCAATATTTGGAAGCTTTTCCCAACGAACTATTCAACCGTGATGATGAGATATACAATAATTTCAGAACGGAAAAAGAGTTGCGTTTTATCTCGGCTTCAACAGAAACCATTCAAGGCAGGTTTGTGGGGCATTGGTTACAAAATGAATACTTTGTAAGGGCTGGTAGAAAGACAGCTGTGGTGCTGTGCGACGAAAATCTGCTCCAAACGGTAGTGCACAGCTTGCCGTCGGAAGTAGAGAACGTTAATATTACCACAGGATTTCCTTTGGCCCAATCGCCCGTTTTCTCGTTTGTTAATGCGCTTATCAACTTACAAACTATTGGTTATACAAAGAGTGCAGAGAGATATCGTTTGCAATATGTACGAGCAGTTCTAAGACATCCCTACAGTCTTTTCTTATCAGACAATTGTACTGAGCAATTGCGCGCTCTCGAAGAGCATCACACCTACTATCCCTCACGCCAGGAAATGGCTGTTGATGAAGGTCTAACCTTAATCTTCGCCAACCTAGAGGAAGGTGTTGCTGATGTGCAAACCTATCATGCAAAATTGGTGGATTGGATACTAAGTATGCTTAAGACCGTTGGCAAAAGCACACAAGAAGCTGACGACCACTTGATGAAAGAGGCTATATATAGGATGTACACCTTGTTTAATCGGCTACACGAACTCATTGTGTCGGGCGACTTATCCGTTGACCTCATCACCTTATTACGTTTGATAACGCAGTTGGTGCAGTCTACTAGTATTCCCTTTCATGGTGAACCTGCTATTGGCTTGCAAGTGATGGGGGTGCTTGAGACGCGTAATATTGACTTCGATAATGTGTTGTTACTATCGTGCAACGAAGGGAACATGCCCAAAGGGGTGAATGATGCTTCGTTCATTCCATACGCTATTCGCAAGGCTCATTCGCTTACAACTATAGACCACAAAGTGGCTATCTATTCTTATTATTTCCATAGACTGTTACAGCGAGCCCAAAATATTACCATTTTATATAATAACGCTACCGAAGATGGCCACACGGGGGAGATGAGTAGGTTTATGTTACAGATGCTGGTGGAGAGTGGACATAAGATTGAACGCTTATCGTTGCAGGCAGGTCAAATGCCTAATGTGCTGCAACCACATGCTGTTGAGAAAACTGATAGTATAATGCAACAGTTGATGAAACTTGATAAGTTATCACCAACGGCTATTAATCGCTATTTGCGCTGTCAGCTTTTGTTTTTCTATAACACGGTGGCCGGATTGAAAGAGAGCGACGAAGAAACGGATGATATTGATAACAGAACATTCGGAAACATATTTCACAAAGGTTCACAGCTTATTTATGAGCAACTAATGGATGCTAATTTTACGGTTAGTGAGAACGCCATTAAAGATTTTCTGGCTGATAAATCGGCTTTGCAGCGTATTGTGGATAGAACGTTTAATGAAGAATTATTTAAGGTGGCAAACGCTAATCAACATCCTCAATATAATGGTTTGCAGTTGATTAATAGAGGAGTGATTATCTCTTATCTTAAAAAGCTGTTGCAAATGGATCTCAGCCTTACTCCTTTTAGAATACTTGCAATGGAAAAACCAGTAGAACAAGAGGTGGTTTTTGACGTTAATGGTAAAGCGCATACCTTGACAATAGGAGGCTATGTAGACCGATTAGACGAAGTTGAGGAGGGTAATGGTAAAGTAATACGTGTGGTAGACTATAAAACTGGTAGAAAACCGCAAACGGCAGTTACTGCCTTCGAAGATATCTTCTCTGGTGATAAGGTTACAAAAAATCATGCTGATTATTATCTTCAGACTTTTCTATATGCTGCTATTGTTCGCGACTCGTTGAAATGGAACAAGCAAAAACTGCCGGTTAGTCCTGCACTGCTGTTTATTCAGCAAGCTTCGTCCGAAGAAAACGACCCTGTTTTGCGAGTAGGAAAAGAGCGCATTAACGATATCGCCGTTTATCACAATGATTTTTGGGCGCATCTTAAAGCACTTTTGTCGGAGATATTTAACAAGGAGCGTGCTTTCATGCCAACTAAAGATAGGGAACGTTGCACGCGTTGTCCTTATAGGCAAGTGTGTTATCAATAGCGTTTGCTTTGTTGCGGATGTACTAGATGGTTGGTGCTTGATAATAACACGCAGCTATCTTTATGGCGTGAGTATAAAAACATTAAATTATAATTTATTGAACTCACGTTAATTTAATTTAAATGCGTATCTTTGCACGGAATACTAAAAAGTTCTACTATACATCAGCCCATCCAATTGCAATGCCATCCTTATGTGAATAAACAAAAGAATGTGATATTTAAATTTAAACTCAAATTCTATCTGTAAGGCGCTAGTTGTTGTGTGGTAAAGAGGATACGGGGTTGAGGAGGCATGAGTCTATAAGGTTAACCACATTAATAAACAAGTATTAATATAAATAAAAACTATTTATGGGATTTTTTAAGAACCAACTTAACAAACAACTGGATAATTTTAAACAATCTATTCCAGATGAACGATTAGACGAACTAGAAGCACAGGGTTATGACGTGAGTGAGTATCGCAAAGCTAAGCAGGATGTAAGGACTGCTAGGAATGCCGCGCAGGAAGAAATACGAAATGGACAAGAGAATTGTACCAATCTCTCTAAGCTTGAACCGTATATGAAGACACCCCGTAGTACCGAAAGCGAATTCTTCAAGTCTGTTGCAGGTAAGGCACCTTGGTTTGGCAAAGATAAATGGAGAAGAAAGTATAGTGAGGTTCCAATTGTGTATCGAGGAGTTGTTGCGGCACAATCAGAACTTTACAGACCAGGGAACAAAGGGGAGGATGCTTTCTATGCTATTACCATCGTTGCTGTAGACAAAGAGCATCAATGCAACGAAGCGTGGATGCAACGAGTGATTAAACAGTTGCAAGATATGCAAGCGGGAAAAGTTGCTATCCCATCTGATTGCGCAGAACTTGTGGATGTGATGAACGAGGTAGACAACGATGGGGATTGGCGCAGTGGAATGCTTGGTATGAGTATTGCAGAAGGAGCGGAGGCACATTACCGTAAAGATGTACTTTACCGCAAGAACTTGCCAAACGGTTTCTTGCCTACCAATGGCATTATTCCGCAGGTTTGTACCAACTTTCCTGTTAAGAAATCTCATTCGCCTTTGACTGCTAATATCCCTGCTCAATTCTATATGGATTAAGTCGGTAAGTTAAAGGATAATAATAAGAGAGGTGCACAAGCTGTGTAACCTCTCTTATTGTTTTGTAGTTCTTTATGTGCAGTGTGTTGTTTGATAATGGAGTCGGAAATCTTTGTATTTGCATAGACTTGCTGATGAGAAAACTATGAGGCAGTAGTAAAACCCAGTTGTAAGTCCTTCCCCCTCATGCACATAATTTCATAAGCCTATACATCAAGAACGGAATATCCGTCACTCCCCTAAACTGTGCTCTGAAAGCTTTGATTTTTGTGTGCAAGAATTAGGCATTTGCATTTGGTTGCTGTGTTGATAACGAAATTGAGTATAGTATTATAATGGAACTTAAAGGTCTCAATCACCGTATAAAAGTTGTCTACTCCCAACTTTTATACCTTGTTAAGCCATCAGGCCCGCTTTAATTTTGCAGCATTTTTGATGCTTCTGACTTTATAAATAAAAGGCTATAACGACTGATTTCAGTTGGATTTTGATATCCAAGTAAATTTATGTAATTGTTAATTTGATAAAATTATTTTACAAATACCAATTTTCTGTCTGACGCTTCTAGGTGAAAGATGAAGCCAAATAGTATATAAATAGCCACTCTAGAATGAATTTCTTGACATGTTTCAATCACTTTTTCGCTAAGACTTTAGCTATTTACTATGGTTTAGCATTTCTATTTTGAGAAAATATTGCCAAATTTGAGTTCGGAAGAACAAAGAAATACAGTTTAAATATTTATCGTTAAGACGCATTTAGCATCAAAACGCAGTGCGTTTAGCACCAAAACGCAGTGCATTTAGCATCAAAACGCAGTGCATTTAGCACCAAAACGCAGTGCATTTAGCACCAAAACGCAAAGTACCTAGCTACAAGTTTGAAAGCTAAAGCTATTGGATATTGCTGTAATGTATTTATTATCAGTGTTTTATTAAAGTTTAGTAGCCGTTTAGTACCTTAGTTTTGCTAAACTGTATTATGGCAGCTGGTTTGTCAGTTTTGTTGAGCTAAACATACATATTTTGATTAAAAAAGGTGCGTTTTGCACTATTTTTTTATAATTAATTGTATATCAATGATTTGTAAACTTTTAAAATATAAGCGATTTTTCGCTCTAGTCTTTGAAATTTTGCGTCGACGCCACTCTTAATGTTAAATATTGGTATAAATATTTTACATTTTAGGAATGTAATATTGGTTTTTCTTATGATATCTATGTATAAAGTTAAGTAATTTGCTTCAAGTCTATTAAAAAGCAACATGCGCTACACGGCCAATAGTTGTAGTTAAAGGAAATACTTAGACTGCGTTGTAAGTTTTTGTGATGAGCTGTTGAAATTTGAAAAGTAAAACAACAACATTAACCATTCAATACGAAGATGAAATGAGCACAGGCAAATTAGAGCGCAAGAAACGATAAAAAGAAAATGGAGTTACACAGGAAAAGCCAAAGAACATAGTTGAGGAGAAAATTATGTTGAAATTAATTCGCAATGTTAGTTATAAAGCTAGACACAGCTTTAGTTAAAAGCAAAATAACCATCCATGCGAAATACAATTATAATGAAGTGGTTGAAAAATCCGTATAATTAGGTTTTGTTATTCATTCAAATTCCCTTATCTTTGCACTATCCAAACATAAGAAACCAATTTTATGGCAACGAACATATTTAAAGGATTGGGAATAGCCCTTGTAACACCATTTAAGACAGATGGGTCGATAGACTATATGGCACTTAAGCGCCTTGTAGAATATCAAACTGAGAACGGAGCCGACTTTCTTTGCGTTCTTGGGACAACGGGCGAAACACCTTGCTTAGACCGAGAAGAACGCGAAGAGGTGAAACGATTTGTGGTTGAAGTAAATCAAGGTAAGCTGCCTGTGCTTTTGGGTTGTGGCGGAAATAATACTGTGGCCGTGGTTAAAGAACTACAAACGATGGACCTTCGTGGTGTTGACGGAATACTTAGTGTTTGTCCATATTATAATAAACCCTCTCAAGAAGGACTGTATAGACATTTTAAAATGATAGCCGACAATAGTCCGTTACCTATTGTTTTATATAATGTTCCTGGAAGAACGGGCATTAATATGAAAGCAGAGACAACCGTAAGACTAGCCACCGACTGCCGAAATATCATTGCTGTTAAAGAAGCTGGAGGAAGTTTGGAACAGGTGGACGAGATTATCAAGAACAAACCGGCCCATTTTGATGTACTAAGTGGTGATGATGCTTTGGCCTTTCCAATGATTGCCAGTGGAGCAGCAGGTGTGATTTCGGTTATTGGAAATGCCTTACCACGAGAGTTCTCGCGTATGATAAGGCTTGAATTTAATGGCGAATACGAGCCAGCTCGTAAAATTCACCATCGTTTTACCGAGTTATATAGTCTACTATTTGTGGATGGTAATCCTGCAGGAGTTAAAGCATTACTGCACGAGATGGGCTTTATAGAAAACGAGTTACGTTTACCGCTTGTGCCAACGCGTGTGGCAACGGTTCAAAAAATGGCAGCCATTTTAAAAGAGATGCGCATATAGATGTATTGTTGTGCAAGTCGCACTCACGCCGATTCTTTTATGGAAGTCAATGTTTGGAATAAGGGCATAATATATGATCGGCATAATAGTGTTTAAGACAAAAAAGATAAAAGAAATTAAGTGTAAAGAGATGCTGTGGCGCAGAAGAAAAGCGTGCAAGAACTTATTTTTTAGTGTGCAGGTGATAACGTTCCTTTAATTCTTGTGCATCTCATTTTTTTATCGTACATTTGCAGATTAAGAAAAAAGATGCCCGCCTTAGGCTGAAACTAGCAGGTATTGGGTACAATTAATGTGTTTATAAACAAAAAAATTATATCATTGTGGCAGAGACTAAGTATATTTTCGTAACGGGTGGAGTGGTTTCTTCGCTAGGCAAAGGCATTATCTCCTCGTCAATTGGTAAGCTTCTTCAGGCAAGAGGATATAACATTACCATTCAGAAGTTCGACCCTTACATCAACATCGACCCCGGAACGCTCAACCCCTACGAACACGGCGAATGCTACGTCACAGTGGACGGGATGGAAACAGACCTCGACTTGGGACACTATGAACGTTTTACCGACATAAAAACAACTAAAGCCAACTCGCTAACCACGGGAAGGATTTACAAGTCGGTTATTGATAAAGAGCGCAGAGGCGACTATTTGGGAAAGACCATCCAGGTTGTTCCGCATATCACCGATGAGATTAAACGCAACGTTAAGCTGCTTGGTGAGAAGTATCACTACGATTTTGTTATTACAGAAATTGGTGGAACAGTGGGCGACATCGAGTCGACACCATTCCTTGAAGCTATTAGACAACTGAAATGGGAATTGGGAAAGAAGGCTGTTTGCGTGCATCTTACCTATATCCCTTATCTAAAAGCTGCTCAAGAGCTTAAAACAAAGCCTACACAACATAGCGTTAAGGAGTTGCAAAGCGTGGGTATTCAGCCCGATGTGTTGGTGTTGCGTACTGAAAAGAAACTCGATACAGGCATTTTAAAGAAGGTTGCCGCCTTCTGTAATGTGGATTTAGATTGCGTGGTGCAAAGCGAAGACTTGCCAAGCATTTATGAAGCTCCCATTGGAATGCAAGAGCAGGGCTTGGATGTGGCTATTTTGAAAAAGATGGGCGAACCCATTGGCGAAAAACCAGCACTTGGCCCTTGGCGTAAATTCCTCGAAAGACGCAGACAAGCCACTAACGAGGTGCATATCGGGCTTGTTGGTAAGTATGATTTGCAGGATGCTTATAAGAGTATTCGCGAAAGTTTGTATCAAGCAGGTACATATAACGACCGCAAAACAGTGCTTTCTTTCATCAATTCGGAGAAACTCACAAAGGAAAATGTGGCAGAACAGTTGGCTGACTTTGACGGTATTGTTATCTGTCCGGGATTTGGACAGCGAGGGACAGAAGGTAAAATCATTGCAGCCCACTATGCACGAACCAACGATTTGCCAACCTTTGGTATATGTCTAGGTATGCAAATGATGGTGATAGAGTTTGCTCGTAATGTTCTTGGATATGAAGATGCTAACAGTCGTGAGATGGATGAGAAGACAGAGCACAACGTCATTGATATTATGGAGGAGCAAAAAAACATTACCAACATGGGCGGTACAATGCGTCTTGGTGCTTATGAGTGCGTATTGAAGCAAACTTCTCGTGTAATAGATATCTATAAGCACGAACATATACAGGAAAGACATCGTCACCGTTACGAATTTAACAACGACTTCCAAAAAGAATACGAACGTGCAGGAATGGCTTGTGTGGGTAAGAACCCTGAAAGCGACCTTGTTGAAATAGTGGAAATACCGGGCTTGAAGTGGTATCTTGGTACACAATTCCATCCCGAATACCAAAGCACTGTACTTAATCCGCACCCCTTATTCGTTGATTTCGTTAAGGCAGCAATAGCAAACAAAAAATAATTTCACATAATCTGATTATCACCCGCAGACTGTGCTGTGTCCTAGAGACATGTTTAGCATTAGTTTTACGGGATAAATAGACAAGACATAATGAATAAAAACAATCTTATCGGTTTCATTCTCATTGGCTTTGTGCTTATTGGTTTCAGTCTTTGGAACCGCCCTTCTGAAGAAGAATTGGCTAAGCAACAGCAAAAGGAACAGATTGAAAAGAAAAACAAAGAGGAGCAAACGCAAGCTAAAGCTAAAGCTGAAGCTGCTCGCGCTCAGGCTCTACAACAAGCAGCCACCGACACAAGTGCTTTGTTTCATAAGGCATTGACGGGCGAAGCACAACCCATCGTGCTGAAAAATAATAAAGTGCAAATACAACTTAACACCAAGGGAGGTGTAGTTGATAAGGTGGTTATTAATAATTTCGCCGACAGAAATGGTAATAAGAATGTAACGTTGTTCCAAGGTAAAGACCAAAATCTTAATTATACCTTTGCAACGAAAGACGGATATATTAGTACTGCCGATTTGTTTTTCACGCCTTCTGAAGTAACCGACACCACAGTTACCTTTACAGCTGAAGCTGCAGCAGGTAAAACACTTACCATTAAGTACGTGTTGGGCAATGAATACATGCTGCATACGAGCATTTCGGCTTCGGGAATGGCTGGTATTCTTAACCCTTCGGTGAATACTGTAGATATAAACTGGCAACAACGCTGTGCACAACAGGAGAAAGGTTTTACCTTTGAAAACCGTTATGCCACGCTAACTTACCATAAATCTAATGGAGGAACCGACTATCTGAGTGAGACTTCAGAGAAAATAGACGAGGTTATTGAAGATAAGATAGACTGGGTGGCGTTTAAAAACCAGTTTTTCTCGGCGGTGATGATAGCCAAAACCGATTTCGGTACAAACAATACACTAACAAGCATTCCTCAAGAGAAGGGTACTGGTTATCTGAAACAATACAAAGTTCGCCTTAAAACCACATTCGACCCAACGGGTGCACAACCTACGCAACTGGATTTTTATTACGGACCAAACGACTTCCGATTGTTGCAACAAATGGAAAGTCAAAGTAATTTTGGCAAGGATCTTGAGCTAGAAAGACTGGTTTACCTGGGATGGCCCTTATTCCGTGTTATTAATAGATGGTTCACGATCTATGTATTCGACTGGCTCACTGGCTTTGGCTTTAACATGGGTGTGGTTCTTATCCTTATCACCCTTCTCTTAAAGGGTATCACTTTCCCTTTGGTGAAGAAGAGTTATTTAAGTTCGGCTAAGATGCGCGTGCTTAAACCAAAACTCGAAGAAGCAACCAAAGAGTTTAATAAGCCCGAAGACCAAATGAAAAAGCAGCAGGCCATGATGAGCGAATATGCTAAATATGGCGTTAGTCCGCTATCAGGATGTTTGCCCATGCTTATTCAGATGCCCATTTGGATTGCGATGTTTAACTTCGTTCCAAACGCCATTCAGTTGCGTGGACAAAGCTTCTTGTGGATAAAAGACCTCTCTACTTACGACCCAATATACGAGTGGGGACATAACGTTTGGCTCATTGGCGACCACTTGTCGCTTACTTGCATCCTATTCTGCTTGTCTAACGTTCTCTATTCAGTAATGACAATGCGTCAACAGCGCGATCAAATGGTTGGACAACAGGCCGAACAAATGAAGATGATGCAGTGGATGATGTACTTCATGCCAGTGATGTTCTTCTTTATGTTCAATGATTACTCTTCAGGACTGAACTTCTACTATTTCGTTAGCTTGTTCTTCAGTGCAGCCATCATGTGGTTCTTACGCAAAACCACTAACGATGATAAGTTGCTTAGAATACTCGAAGCAAATTATAAAGAGGCTGAGAGTAATCCTGAAAAGCTTAGAGGACTCTCTGCACGCATTCAGGCTATGCAACAACAGCAGCAAGAACTGCAACGTAAGCGTGAACAGCTGGGCAAGAAATAATGCAGAGTTTTAACCCTAAACCAAATAAAACAACAAAATAAGCGTATTTAAAGCAACTGGCGGATTATGGTTTACTCCTAAAAAGGTGCAACACCGTAATCCGTCTTTTAAAATAAGGAATTAAAAGTACTAAAAACCTATGAAGAAATCTCTCGCCTTGGCAGCGATGGCTATACTCGCTGTCGTGCCGAATTCAAATGGACAAACCGTGATCGGCAAAAATGAAATTAAACTTAAAAGCGACCTGATGACTCCAGAAGCTTTATGGGCTATGGGTCGTATTGGTGATGCACAAGCTTCTCCCGATGGCAAAATGGTGCTGTATAGGGTGGCGTATTATAGTGTGCAAGAAAATAAAGGCCATCAAATGCTCTTTGTGTCTAACGCCGATGGAACTAACAAAAAGCAGCTTACCACAACGGCTGATAATGAAACAGACGCTGTATGGATCGAGAACGGACAACGCATTGCCTTCCTTACAAAAGGACAGCTGTGGAGCATGAACGCTGATGGCTCAGGAAGAAAGCAACTTACCAATAGCGATATTGATATCGAAGGATTTAAGTTTTCACCTGATGGAAAGAAAGTTATTCTTATCAAATCTTTGAAATATACAGGAGTTATCCAGGCTAATCCATCTGATCTGCCTAAAGCAACAGGAAGAAAAGTAACCGACTTAATGTACCGTCACTGGGATCACTATGTTGAAAGTATTCAGCATCCCTTTGTGGCTGATGTATTGGCTGATGGCATAACTGCAGGCAAAGACTTGCTTGAGGGTGAACCATACGAATGTCCGATGGAGCCATTTGGAGGTGTTGAGCAGTTGGCTTGGAGTCCTGATTCGAAAACAATTGCTTATACATGCAGAAAAAAAACGGGTCGCGAATACTCTATTTCTACTGACTCTGATATTTTCTTGTACAATCTGGCTACTGGTAAAACAACCAATTTGTGTAAGCCAGCCGACTATAAAGCTCCAGCAGTTGATGCAACGAAGACGCTTAAGAATCAAGCAGTAAATCATCAAAACAAGGATTATAACGTTGGTTACGATACCAATCCCAAATTCTCGCCCGATGGAAAATATGTTGCTTGGCAGAGTATGAAGAATGATGGATATGAAAGCGACAGAAATCGTCTGTGTGTTTATACACTTGCTACAGGCGAAAAACGCTATGTTACAGAAGCTTTCGACTCTAATGTTGACGATTATTGCTGGGCAGCTAACTCGCAAACGTTGTACTTTATTGGCGTTTGGCACGGTTGTGTGAACATGTATCAAACCAATTTGACAGGTAAAGTGATGCAACTAACAGATGGATGGCACGATTATGCATCGGTTCAACTTTTGGGCAATACAGGTAAGTTGCTAGCAATGCGCCATAGTTATTCGCACCCAGACGAGCTGTTTGTGGTTACGCCTTCGAAGAAAGAAAAGAAATCAGAGGCAAAACAGATAACCGACGAAAACAAACATATCTTTGATCAGCTCGAAATGGGTAAGGTGCAACAGCGTTGGGTTAATACCGTTGATGGCAAAAAAGAGTTGGTTTGGATTATTCTTCCGCCACATTTCGATCCAAATAAGAAATATCCTGCATTACTTTTCTGCGAAGGTGGCCCACAAAGTCCTGTTAGCCAATTCTGGAGTTATCGATGGAATTTCCAAATTATGGCTGCCAATGGTTATGTTGTTATTGCTCCAAACCGTCGTGGCTTGCCTGGTTTTGGTTCTGAATGGAACGAAGAAATATCGGGTGATTGGACAGGTTTATGTATGAAAGACTATTTGGCTGCCGTTGACGATGCTGTAGAGAACTTGCCTTTTGTAGACAAAGACCGTCTGGGTTGCGTGGGAGCTAGCTTTGGTGGTTTCAGCGTTTACTACTTAGCCGGACATCATGACAAGCGTTTCAAGGCTTTTATCTCGCACGATGGTGCATTTAATCTTGAAGCAATGTACACCGAGACAGAAGAAAACTGGTTCTCTAACTGGGAATACGATGACGCTTATTGGAACAAAGACCTTACTGTCAATGCAAAGCGCACATACGAAAACTCACCACATCGTTTTATCGATAAGTGGGATACGCCTATCCTTTGCATTCATGGTGAGAAAGATTATCGTATTAACGCAACACAAGGTATGAGTGCGTTTAATGCTGCTCGCATGAAAGGCATCCCTGCTGAATTGCTTATCTTCCCTGATGAAAACCACTGGGTGCTTAAACCTCAGAATGGTGTGTTGTGGCAACGCACATTCTTTGAGTGGCTAGACAGATGGTTGAAGTAATAAGATCGTAGTGATATTTTGCCGTAATCGCTTTTGAAAGAAGTGTTTTTCTGTCTTCAAACTTTGCTCTGCTGTATTTTAATTCAGAGACTCAACATTGAAGAAGGGCAGAATAGCTAAGTTGAAACACCACTTTCATTGGAGTTTGGTCCACCTATTCATTCTAAATGTGGATTGTTCGTGGACAAGTGGCATGCACTTTTATATAGTAAAATCTTTTAAAACAGCTTTATCGCACATTATATAATAAGAAATCCACCCTCTCTTAAACTTAAGAGAGGGTGGGGGCAACTTTTAAATGCGAGAAACTATTACCAACGAAAAAATATAAATATCTATGACAACAAACAACAATGCAACAGGCACTTTACGCGATTCAGCTGCAGCCCGCTGGACAGCCTTGTTGCTTTTGGCTATGGCCATGTTTTTCGCGTACATTTTTATGGATATTCTATCGCCCATTAAGGACTTGATGGAATCTACACGTGGTTGGGACTCTACAGCCTTTGGTACTTATGCCGGTTCAGAAACGTTCCTTAACGTGTTTATCTTCTTCCTTATCATTGCAGGTATTATCCTCGACAAGATGGGCGTGCGCTTTACAGCCATCCTTTCGGGTCTGGTTATGCTCACAGGAGCTTGCATCAACTGGTATGCAGTTACCGAATCGTTCATGGGTTCGTCACTCGAAACCTGGTTTTCGAACCACCTTAATTACATTCCTTTGTTCGATGAGTTGGGTGTTTCGCCATTTTATGCTGGTATGCCTGCTTCAGCTAAGTTGGCCTCTATTGGTTTTATGATATTCGGTTGCGGAGCCGAGATGGCTGGTATTACCGTTTCTCGTGGTATTGTAAAATGGTTTAAGGGCAAAGAAGTGGCTTTGGCAATGGGTTCAGAGATGGCCCTTGCACGCCTTGGCGTTGCCACTTGTATGATATTCTCTCCTGTTTTCGCTCGTTTGTTTGGAAAAGTAGACGTATCTCGTTCTGCCGCTTTCGGACTTATATTGTTGATGATTGCTTTGATTATGTTTGTAGTTTACTTCTTCATGGATAAGAAACTAGATGCACAAACAGGTGAAGCCGAAGAGAAAGATGATCCTTTCCGTATCTCAGATATTGGTCAAATCTTGCGTAGTCAAGGTTTCTGGGTCGTAGCATTACTTTGTGTGCTCTATTATTCGGCCATTTTCCCCTTCCAAAAGTATGCAGTTAACATGCTTCAATGCAATCTAACGTTTACGCAATTGGCAGAAGGTGACTTCTGGGCTTCAAATAGTGTAACGTTGATTCAATATTTCGTGATGATTACTATTGCTGCTACAGCTTTTATAAGTAATTTCAGCAAGAAAGCATCGTTGAAATATGGACTTCTTCTCGTGTCGTTTGTATTCCTTATATGCTATTGCTACATTGCCTACAAACGTCAATCAGCCGAAGCAATTTTCGCTGTATTCCCACTTTTAGCTGTAGGTATCACCCCTATTCTGGGTAAATACGTTGATCATAAGGGTAAAGCAGCCTCTATGTTGGTGTTGGGAAGTGTGCTTCTTATCGTTTGCCACCTTACATTTGCATTCCTTCTTCCACAGCTTAAAGGCAATGAAATAGGCGGTGTAAGTCTTGCTTTCGTCACCATTCTTATTCTTGGAGCTAGCTTCTCTTTGGTGCCAGCATCGTTGTGGCCATCTGTTCCTAAGTTGGTAGACAGCAAAATCATTGGTTCTGCTTATGCTTTAATATTCTGGATTCAGAACATAGGGCTATGGCTTTTCCCATTGCTGATTGGTAAGATATTGAAAGCTTCGAATCCTGACATTGTTCAAAGCCTTGAAGCTGGTACGATGTCGCCAGCCGAAGCAGCAACGTCTTACAACTACACCAATCCTTTGTTGATGCTTGCTATGCTTGGCTTGGTAGCTTTACTACTTGGATTGTACTTGCGTGTTGTAGACCGCAAGAAAGGTTATGGTCTGGAAGAGCCTAATATTAAATAATAAGAGGCTTATAGAATAAAATATAACATACGTATCTAGCAACATTTTGCTGTTATAATATATAATGGCTGAACTCAATAAATGGTGTTCAGCCATTATTGTTTTACACGAATTTAAGCTGGTTTCAAACGAGTAGACAAATTGGGTTGAACAGAGTGTAGGGTTCGTAGGTTTATGCGGTGTTGTTTTAGGGTGTGAAAGGAGATGCTATCAATGTATTTAGCTGCTGCAGCATATAACTTCAAAAGAGCTATGAGAGCTCTTTTGTACCTTATAAAAAGAATCAGCATAGAGCTTGTCAGTACAAGCTTTATGCTGAAATATAGTTTTTAAGGGAGCACTAACTAGTGAATAGTTAATAAATTGACAAAATTATGAGTTAGTAAGCTAAAGAGGTTAAAGGTTTACGTTTTCTAAAATAGTCTGCAACCTCATCAACTCGACAACTTACAAGCTCATAACAACTCTAGAATTTTGTTATAGGGCAGTGAACGCAGCGAAGAACCCGAAAATAACCCCTGGAGAATTGGCTAATACTAAAGGAAGATCGCGCTTTTCTTTGAACAAACCATAACAAACCCATAGCGTGCAGTTGATTCCTGCCATGAAAGGCTGAATAAACGAGCCCTTGTTGCCGTTTAAATTATCCTGTATCTGTGGAAAATAAAATACGTACATAAGGACGGATGTACACATCCCCACCCATCCTACATAACCAAAAAACTTTTCTTTTTTCATCTTAATTAAAATGTTAAATGTTCGGAGAAACAATAATTATCTGACTAATATATCGGTTGATAAATTGATAAAAACAAGTATGGTACGTGCGCGAGTTTACGAGTTAAATTATAATCGGCAACAAGCACAAAACTGAAGAACACCATCATCCTACAAACTTATTAACTCACAACCTTATAAATATTACAATTTTACTGATTGATAAACTTCCGAGTTTTGGATTTCATATGGTAATACCATATAACCTCACATTCTCGCTAACTTATAGCCTTATGAGTTTACAACCATATAAGCTATTCTCTTTACTCCATAACAATTCCTTTACTCAGTTGAGAAGTCGGCCACCATTTTACGATACATTGCATACATGCGTGTACGCGATATGAAACCTTGTAGTTCGTTGTTTGCATCTACCACAGGCAAGTAAGTGGCATCTGTTTTATCAAACTTGTTCATCACCTCTTCCATTGGGTCGTTTCTTCCAAGAACGGCAGGTGTTGGACACATAATTTGTGCGACACTGAATTTATGATATAACTCTGTTCGGAACATAATGTGCCTAATCTTGGTTACATCTATCTCGCCAATGAGTTGGCCAGCGTGGTCCAAAACAGGGATAAAGCTTGTGTGACTGCGACTAATGACGTAGACTAGTTTGCCCAAAGGCATTTCTGGATTAACGGCCGTGTAGTTCTTATCAATAATGCTTTCCATGCTCATTAAGGTAAGAA
This sequence comes from Hoylesella shahii, assembly GCF_937990675.1. Lineage (NCBI taxonomy): Bacteria > Pseudomonadati > Bacteroidota > Bacteroidia > Bacteroidales > Prevotellaceae > Hoylesella > Hoylesella shahii. The sequence goes on from NZ_CALKQY010000049.1 coordinate 148,774, forward strand.
TAGACTTATCTGTATTGTGAGTGATAAGTTTTCCCTCGCGAGCAAGTCGCATACCGTAAATGCTATGTGGCTCAAAGATGTTGATAGTGAGGTACGAACTAATACAAACAATCATCAATGGCAGTAGTAATTGGTACCCTCCTGTTATTTCAGCAATGAGAAATATGCCCGTAAGAGGTGAGTGCATCACGCCAGCCATTACGCCAGCCATGCCAAGAAGCGTGAAATTTTTCTCGGGAATATATACACCAATGTTGTAGATGTTCCATAAACGGGCGAAGAAAAAGCCACCAAATCCACCAATAAACAATGAAGGAGCAAACGTTCCACCGCAACCACCACTACCATTAGTGGCAGATGTGGCGAAAACTTTGGTGAAAAGCACCAGTCCTACGTAAACCACCAGTAGGTTGTTGTGACCATAGAATAGCGAATTGTTAAGAATTTCGCTCCAATCAGCTTCAGTGTTACCATTAAGGAGTATGTTTACCGAACTTAATCCCTCGCCATAAAGTGAAGGAAAGATAAAGATTAGTGAGCTTAGAATAACTCCTCCCACAATCAAACGCTGATAGGGACGCTCTTTCATCTTGCCAAACATGTTTTCGCATGCTGTCATTGTGCGCATGAAGTAAAGACTAATCATACCACAAAAGATGCCAAAGAGAACGCTGGCAGGTACACGCTCAATCACCCATTCGCCGTCGATGTGGAACGTAAACATCGAATCGCTACCCACAAAGATATAAGTGAAACAAGTGGCAGTTACACAAGCAATGAGAATAGGAAGGAGAGAAGCCATGGTTAGGTCTACCATTAGGACCTCCAGGGTGAACACAAGTCCTGCTATTGGCGCTTTATAAATACCTGCAATGGCAGCCGATGCACCGCATCCAACAAGCAAAATCATGGTGCGGTTGTCCAGTTTAAACAGCTGTCCGAGGTTGGAGCCAATGGCCGAACCTGTTAATACAATAGGAGCTTCAGCACCAACCGAGCCACCAAAGCCGATGGTTATAGCAGAAGCGATAACAGACGACCAGCAATTATGTCCTTTTAGTCGGGCGCGTTTGGAAGAAATAGCATAGAGCACACGCGTAATACCGTGTGAGATATTATCCTTAACCACATGCCTAATGAATAGAGAAGTAAGGTAAATACCCACAACGGGAAAGACAAGATACAACCAGTTGATAGACGAAATGGTGAAGCCCTCGGTTAGCAACATTTGAATTTGCTTGATAAGCCAATGAAGAAAGAAGGCTGCAATAGCTGCAAACACCCCCACGAAAAACGAAAGGATGAGTGTGAACTGCCTTGTAGAAAGGTGTTCGATGCGCCATTTGGTAAACCTACCAATCACTGATTTGTCTTCATGTTCTATTGTTGTATCCATCTCTTAGACTTGTCTGTTGCGTTCAAATCGTGCGTTTGTTATTTGCGAATCACCGTTACTTCACCGTCTTTGTTAAGTTTGATGATACAACTTGGTGTATGTGGCTTGTGTTCTTGTCGGCGAGACCAGCACACATAGTCAACTGCATTGAGCAATTCTTCACTAATATCTTTATAATTAGAGGCTGCAGGTTGGCCACTAATATTTGCACTGGTGCTTACCAAGGCCTTTTGAAAACGATAACACAATTCTTTTGAAAACGGTTCGGCTGTTACTCGCAATGCCACCGACCCGTCTTCGGCAATGAGATTTGGCGCTAGATTAACGGCATCGTCAAGAATTAGCGTTGTGGGTTTAGTGGCAAGCTCCACCAAATCCCATGCCACGTTAGGTACATTTCTAACATAGCGTTGCATGCGCATGGCCGAATCCACAAGGCAAATCATTGCCTTGGAGTCGTCGCGTTGTTTTATCTGGTACACTTTGGCCACAGCTTCGGCGTTAGTAGCGTCGCATCCGATACCCCAAACCGTATCAGTGGGGTAGAGTATAACACCGCCTTTTCTCAACACTTCAACAGCTTTCTTAATGTCTTCTTCTCTTGTCATGATGTTGTTTATCTGTTCAACTTGCAAATATATAATAAAAATATGTTTGCCCCAAGTAAAACAGCGTTTTATTTAACTGTGAAAATGGGACGCTTTATTCACTTGCTGATAGCATGAAAGCTATTGGCCTCGCGCGTTCCGTTTAGGAAGTCTCGGCTGCTCATACGTTTCTTTCCTGCCATTTGTATTTCTTGCAGCTCAAGTAGGTTGTCGGCGGTGCAAATATATAGACGGTTTGCTTCCACTACGAAAGTTCCTGGGTTTGCTTTTGCAGGCATTTGGGTTTTGTTTGCACTATAAATCTTCAGCACTTGCGGTTTGTTATTCTCCTGTTCGTCGTTCTTGGCAATTTCAGTCCACGCGCCAGGGTACGGACTTAGTCCGCGAATAAAGTCGTAAATGCGCTTTACGGGTAGATTCCAATCTATTTGGCAAGTCTCTTTAAATATCTTTGGAGCATGCTTCAGTGGCTGGTCTTCAGGCTGTTGTGTGGTCTCAAGTTTTCCGTCTTGCTGCAAAATGCGGTCAACCGTTTCAATACACAGTTCAGCTCCGAGTCTCATTAGATGGTCGTACACCCATTCAACGTTGGCATCATCAGGTATAGCAAGACGTTTATAGTCGATAATTCTACCCGTATCAATATTTTCGTCAAGGAAGAAAGTGGTGACACCTGTTTCTGTTTCGCCATTGATAACAGCCCAATTGATAGGGGCTGCCCCCCGATACTGTGGCAATAACGCTGCATGTACATTGAAAGTGCCGAACGCTGGCATATCCCACACTTGCTTAGGAAGCATGCGAAAGGCAACAACAACTTGCAAATGAGCATTGAAAGCACGCAATTGAGCTAGGAACTTCTCATCTTTCATGCGTTCGGGTTGCAGTACAGGTATTGATTTAGACAGTGCATATTGCTTTACAGCAGGAGCTTGAAGTATAGAGCCATGTCTACCAACTGGCTTATCGGGTTGAGTAACCACGGCCACCACGTTATATCCGCCATCTACAAGCAGTTTAAGCGACTGCACGGCAAACTCGGGTGTGCCCATGAAAACAATTCTTAAGTCATGTTTCTTCATTTTACTGTTTTATACGATGTTATTATTAAAACGAACGGCAAGCCTAAGCAATTTATTTGCAAGACTATTAGCTTGCACTGTCTTCGATTGCCGTTCGCTTCATGCTGTTGTTAAGTGAATAAGTTTATTATAAGCGCGACACTTGTTTAACTCCTCTAACGGTTCTAAGTTTTTTCATCAGTGCCTCAAGTTTTGTAACGTCCTCTAGTTGCACAACGATTGTACCATCAAAAAGGCCATCGTGCGAATCAATATTGATAGAGCGCATCACGATTTTTTCTTCTTTCGATATGATACTTGTGATGTTGTTCACGATGCCGAGGTCGTCGTTTCCCACCACTTTAATAGTGATGCTATATTGTCCTGCACTCTTTCCACTCCACCGGGCTTTCACAATACGGTATCCAAAGCGTTTACGCAGCTCGGGTGCATTAGGGCAGGTGCAGCGATGTATCTTAATTCCTCCACTAACAGTAACGAATCCAAACACCTCATCGCCATAGATAGGCTGGCAGCATTTTGCCAACGAATAGTCAACCCCTTTCAAATTTCTGTCGATAACAAGGACATCTTCATTGCTACGTGCAATCTCCTCATCGGGATTATCATAGCTAAACTCGGTGGCACTCCTAACCGTTTGGGGTGTATTGATATTTTGGTCGTAGTCACGAACGGCAATATACTTCTCAATAACCTCGTTAACATCGAGCTTCTCGTCGGCTATTTGCTTATAGAAATCCGTAGCCACCTTAAAGCCCATACGCTTAATCAGGTGCATCATGGTTGTTTCGTCTAACTCAATTTTCCTATTTTTGAGTCTTCTTTCCAGCAACTCCTTAGCATAGATTGTGTCTTTGGCGATGGTTTCTTTTAGTGCCAGTTTTATTTTAGCTTTTGCACGTGGGGTCTTAACAATGTTTACCCATTCTTGCTTAGGTGTTTGATTGCTCTGCGTAATCACTTCAACCTCGTCTCCCGACTTCATTTCGGCTCTAAACGAAACGTTTTTGCCATTGATTTTGCCACCTACGCACTTATTTCCGATACCCGAATGTATACGATAAGCAAAGTCTAAGATGTTTGCACCTTTTGGAAACTTTAGCAATTCACCTTTAGGCGTGAACACAAACACCTCGTCTTCATACAATCCCATTTTGAATTGGTCCATCAACTGCAAATCGTCGTTGTTTTCTAATGCAGCTCTGATGTTCGAAAGCCATTCGTCTATGCCACTTTCTCCCTTTATCCCTTTGTAGCGCCAATGCGCAGCCAGACCCTTTTCTGCTATTTCGTCCATTCTTTCGGTTCGAATTTGCACTTCAACCCACTTGTTTTCGGGTCCTAACACCGTGATATGCAAACTTTCGTAACCATTACTTTTAGGCACACTAAGCCAATCGCGCAGGCGTTTTGGGTTTGGCATGTACATATCCGTTACGATAGAGTAAGCCTGCCAACATTGTATTTTTTCTTTATCAACTGGAGAATCGATAATGATGCGTATGGCAAAAAGGTCGTAAATACCCTCGAAGTTGCACTTTTGCTTCTTCATTTTTTGCCAAATGGAATGAATGCTTTTGGTTCTTCCTTTCATGTGAAAATGCAAACCCGCCTCTTCAAGCTGCTTTTGGATGGGCGATATAAAGCGTTCGATGTAGCTATCGCGCGACTTTTTTGTGGCGTTTAGCTTATCCTTAATCATGTAATAGGCATCGTGCTCCAAATATTTAAGACTTAAGTCTTCCAGTTCGCTTTTCAATTTGTACAACCCCAGCTTGTGTGCAAGTGGAGCATAGAGGTAACTAGCCTCTTGAGCAGCCTCCAAGCGTGCTTCTTCGTTGTAAGTGTCGCGCACTTGTCGCATCAGGTTAACGCGGTCGGCAATCATGATAAGTATAACCCGCATGTCTTCAGCAAAAGAGATAAGCAAGTTTCTAAAGTTCTCGCTCTCTATCACAGGTGTTCGTTTGTATAACTCCTGCACTTTAACCAGACCTCGAATTATTTGCGCTACAGAATGTCCATAGTGTTTTTCTACTTGCTCTATGTCGCTAAGCCCAGCGACTACGCCTGTGTAAAGCAGGATAGCGATAATGGCATCACGCTTCAAACCAATTTCTTCGAACGCTATTTCTGCTGTTTGCAACGCATGTACAATAGGATTAAGACCAAAGATGTTGCGTTGCAGCATACCCGAGTGAATATAATCTTCGATAACTTGGCGCAATTGCTCTGCATCGTTAGGTTGAAAGCCGTTGGCTTCGTTTGCCAACAGCTTAGACAAGAGGCCGCAGGCCAATTCTTTTTCTTCGGTAGTAAAAAAGAGTTTTTCTTCCATGTGCAATCCTTTCTACATTTTGTGTCTTATTGGCTCATGTTGGTTGGAGGGCTCGTTGTTGGTTCTAGGCGTTGCATTTTTTTTGCACATTCGCCACTCTCCATAATATTTGCTAATTCTGATACGTGTCAACAAGCATCCACTTAAGCCCTCCATTCGTGCCTATTATATAATATAAGGTGTGTCCACGCACATACCTTAATTGCAAAGTTACAAAAAAGTAGCCCAATAATTTCTTATTTAGCAGGAAAGTTGTTACATTTGTTCAGCACTTTGTATAATCAACACAAAACCTAAATATTATGTTAACAAAACAAGATTTGCAGCAAATAGAGCGTCTCGGTATAAGCGAGGCCGTGGTGAATCATCAGATGGAGCAGCAACGCAATGGTTTTCCTTACCTTAAACTGCAGGCTGCCGCTTCCATTGAGAACGGCGGTATAATGGCTCCTGATGCTGAAGAGCGCAATGCTTATTTAGCTTCCTGGGAACGTTATCAAGCTGAAGGTCGCAAGGTTGTTAAGTTTGTGCCTGCTTCAGGCGCCGCAAGTAGAATGTTCAAAGACCTCTTCGCCTTTCTCGATGCAAGCTATGACGAGCCTACTACTGCTTTCGAAAAAGAATTTTTCGACAATACGCGTCTTTTTGCTTTTAGAAAAGCCCTTTGCAATGCCTGCAAGGCTGATACGCAATGTAGTGTTTGCGACCTTAAAGAGGCGGGTAAGTACAAAGAGGTTGTGGCGCATCTCTTAGGCGAAGAAGGACTCAACTATGGCAATTTGCCAAAAGGTTTGCTGCTTTTTCATAATTATGAAGACGAACCACGTACACCACTAGAGGAACATCTTGTTGAAGCTGCACTTTATGCTGCCTCTAATGGAGAAGCGAATGTTCATTTCACGGTTTCTCACGACCATCTCCAACTCTTCAAAAATAAGGTTGCCGAAAAGGTCGAGAAATATGAGAAACTTTATAATACACGTCTTAACGTGTCGTTCTCTGAACAAAAACCGTCTACTGATACAATTGCAGTAAACCCCGATAACACCCCTTTCAGAAACGAAGATGGTTCGCTGCTCTTCCGTCCTGGTGGACATGGCGCACTTATTCAGAATTTAAACGATGTAGAAGGTGATGTTGTGTTTATCAAGAATATTGATAACGTTGTGCCCGATAAACTAAAAGGAGATACTGTTACTTATAAAAAACTGCTTGGAGGTATTCTTGTCGAGCTACAAAAACAAGCATTTAGGTACTTGCTGATGCTTGATAAGGGTGGTTGCACACGAGAACAACTTAACGAGATGTTGCTTTTCTTAGAGAAGCAACTTTGCTGTGTGCGCAAAGATGTGGCCGAACTAGACGATAATACGTTGGCCGAATATCTACGTAAGAAGTTTAATCGCCCCATACGTGTATGTGGTATGGTTAAGAATGTTGGCGAACCCGGTGGCGGTCCATTCCTTACTTACAATCAAGATGGAACGATTAGTCTGCAAATTCTTGAGAGCAGTCAGATAGATAGCAATAATGCCGAATATGTTAAGGCCTTTAAAGAAGGTACACACTTCAATCCTGTTGACCTTGTTTGTGGTATTCGCGATTATCGTGGCAATGCTTTCCACTTGCCAGACTTTGTTGACCATAACACAGGTTTTATTAGTTCGAAAAGCAAGAATGGTAAACAGCTAAAGGCCTTAGAGCTTCCAGGCTTGTGGAATGGTGCAATGAGCGATTGGAATACGGTGTTTGTAGAAGTGCCCCTGTCTACATTCAATCCTGTTAAGACGGTGAACGACCTTTTAAGGCCCGAGCATCAATAATTCAAACACCTTAATAAGAAAGGGGAAGCAACGCATTGGCTGCTTCCCCTTTCTCTATTTTAGGTTTTAAAAACAACTTATTCCTTAGCAGGTGTTATCTAATTCTATCTGCTGCCTTTACCAATTTCTCGTCTGCAAGAATACCTCTTCGCGCCATCCAATAAAATATCATGGCAACGAATGGAAAGCAAACAGCTATGTTAGCATGCACTAGGTAATCACGAAAGCCTACGTACAATGCATAGAAGGCAGCAAGCGCATACCAAACAACTATCAGCAGCATGTTTACCACGCACAATTTAGCTTGTCGAGGTCTGTTGCGAAATCCTCCAATAGTCCAAGCGCCGATAGTAGCTGTAAGTATTAGTACGCCAAACAATGCGCTTGATTGCATGCTTACCCCACCTTCGGGAGTTCGAATCCATAGGTTGAACATTTCCGCATCCAGCCCCATGCCCTTAGGCGTAAAGTGAGCAATGGGCAAACAGAGGCATGCCACGGTGAAAGCGATGGCCATCACCATGAACACAGTTTGTTTACGCTGCCACATTAGTCAATCTGTTGGGCCTCTTTAGAGGGGTCGCGCCAGTAAATGCTATCATCAATAAACTCTTGAGTAGCTAGCAATGTGGGTTTGGGAAGCTTCTCGTAGTAGCGCGAAATTTCAATTTGTTCGCGGTTTTCGAACACCTCTTCTAGAGTGTCGTTATATGAGGCAAACTCTTGAAGCTTCTTGTTCAAGTCTTGTTTAATCTCAACGCTTATCTGGTTAGCACGCTTTGAGATGATGGCAACGCTCTCATAAATGTTGTTCGTATCGTTACACAAGTCCATAATGTTTCTTGTGACGGTATTTATCGGAGCCTTTGACTTCTTGTAATCCATAAAATAATGTTCCTATACTGTTTTAATAACTAATCAATTTTTAGTAACTTCCTTGCATTTAGCTATAAGTTTCTCTGCCAAATGTCTGTCTTTCGAGTCGGGATACTCGTTAATAAAGCCATAACATTCGTCTTCGGCATCTTGAAAACGTTCCAATTTCTTCGACTCGATGCTTTGCTCGGCTAACTCAAACTTACTTTTCATGAGCAACAAGGCAAAATTTTCGCGCAATCTACTATAAGGATAGTCCTTCAAAGCGTTTTGGGCGGTGATGATACATGCCTCATAATTGTTTCCGCCATAGTTGCAGTTACCAAAGTAAGTGCCCAGGTCGTAATACAATTGTGCAGAGTGCAGTTCTTTCTCTACCAATTTGTCTTGTAGGTCAAACAGTCTTTGTTGTGCCTGTGGCTTAAATTTCGAGTCGGGATACAGGTCAAGGAATGTTTGAAAGTCTGTTATAGCCTGAATTGTTCTTGATTGGTCCAAACGAGGTTCAGGAGTACTCATGAACAAACTCTGCCCAACGTAATATTGAGCAATCTCCGCGTATTTCCCTTTGGGATACGATTGGAAGTATTTCTTAAAGTATTGGGCCGCAGTTTCGTAGTCTTTACTATTGTATTCGGCCATAGCCAGCATGTAAAGACTCTCTTGCGCATTCTCTGTTCCCTTTTGTAGGGTAACAAGTTCTTGCAAAAGGGTTATCGCACGCACATATTTACCTTTGGCGAAACACTCTTTTGCATACTCGTACTTATACTGCACATTGTCGCTTTTGTACACTTGATTAAACTCTTGTGCACAACTTGAAAACAGCAAAATGGCCGTAGAAATGATGAGCAATGGCTTCTTCATTGTTTGTTTCTTGTTTTTTGAACTGCAAAAATACACATATTTTGCTTATTAACAAAGTGTAAAATGCTATTTTTAGCTATTTGGACGAATGTTTTTTTGTAATTTTGCATATATGGAATTTAAACTAACGTCGAAATACAAGCCAACAGGCGACCAGCCTGAGGCTATCAGACAACTTTCAGAGGGATTGGATAGGGGTGACAGGTCGCAAGTTTTGTTGGGCGTAACTGGTTCTGGTAAAACCTTTACCATGGCCAATGTCATTGCCCAACACAATGTTCCTACGCTTGTTTTGAGTCACAACAAAACGCTTGCAGCACAGCTCTACGAGGAAATGAAAGGTTTTTTCCCCGATAATGCCGTGGAGTATTATGTATCGTATTACGACTATTATCAACCAGAAGCTTATTTGCCATCTACAGATGTATATATAGAAAAAGACTTAGCCATCAATGAAGAAATTGATAAACTGCGTCTTCGCGCCGTTTCGGCTTTGCTCTCGGGCCGTAAAGACGTGGTGGTGGTATCGTCGGTGTCGTGTATTTATGGTATGGGTGGCCCCACTGCTATGGAAAGTGGTATTATTTCGCTGTCTAAAGGTCAACAGATAGATAGAAATGAGTTTCTTAGAAAACTGGTAGATTCGCTCTATGTGCGAAACGATATCGACCCTCAACGTGGAAATTTTCGTGTAAAGGGCGATACCGTGGATGTGGCTATGGCCTATAGTGACAATGTGTTGCGTATCACTTGGTGGGATGACGAAATTGATAGTATCGAAGAAGTTGACAGTCTTACTTATCATCGACTGGCTAGTTTCAACGAATATAAAATTTATCCTGCCAACCTTTTTGTAACAACGAAAGACCAAACCGAAAGGGCCATACGTTGTATTCAAGACGACTTGGTAAAGCAAATTGATTTCTTTAACGAATTGGGTGATGGTATTAAAGCTCAACGTATTAAAGAAAGAGTGGAATACGACATGGAGATGATGAAAGAGTTGGGTCATTGCTCGGGTATAGAAAACTATTCACGCTATTTTGATGGACGAGAACCGGGCCAACGTCCCTATTGCTTGCTCGACTTCTTCCCGCAAGATTATCTGATGATTATTGACGAAAGCCATGTTAGTGTACCTCAACTTGGAGGAATGTATGGAGGCGATAGAGCACGAAAACAAAATTTAGTTGAGTTTGGATTCCGTCTGCCTGCTGCTTTCGACAACCGCCCTCTAAGGTTTGAAGAGTTTCATAGTCTTATCAATCAAGTGATATATGTGTCGGCCACGCCTGCCGATTACGAACTGGGAGAGGCCGAAGGCGTTGTTGTCGAACAACTAATTAGGCCCACCGGACTACTTGATCCTGAAATTATTGTTCGCCCTAGTGAAAATCAGATTGACGACCTTTTGGCCGAAATAATCGATAGAAGTGAGAAAAATGAGCGCGTTTTGGTTACTACACTCACTAAGCGCATGGCAGAGGAGCTTACCGAATACTTGCTCAACCATGGGGTTAAAACCAATTATATACATAGCGATGTGGCTACACTCGACCGTGTACGCATAATGAATGCTCTTAGAGCAGGTGAATACGATGTTCTTGTGGGGGTTAATCTATTGCGTGAAGGCTTGGATTTGCCCGAAGTTTCGCTGGTTGCCATCCTCGATGCCGACAAAGAGGGATTTTTGCGCAGTCATCGTTCGCTTACACAAACAGCAGGTCGTGCTGCTCGTAACGTTAATGGTAAGGTGATTATGTATGCAGATACTATCACACAGAGCATGCAACGCACCATTGACGAAACGGCTAGACGACGCATGATTCAGATGCAATACAATGCCGACCATAATATTACGCCCCAGCAGATTGTAAAAGAAATTAAGGGAGCACTTACTGGCAATGTTCAAAGGGCAGAATCGGCCAAGTCCTATCGTTCGCAAGAGGGTGTATATGTGGAACCTAATGCTGATGCTATTGCGTTTGCAGCCGATCCAATCGTTGCACGTATGACGCGAGAGCAATTAGAGAAGAGTATTGCCAATACTACGGCGTTAATGAAGCAGGCTGCTAAAGACCTTGATTTTATTCAAGCGGCACAATATCGTGATGAGATTGTACGTCTGCAAGAACAATTGGAGCTGAAGTAAAACTCTTGTAGGGCCTGTATATCTGCTACTTTCTGTATATTTCAATCTTTGGTTGAAGCACTTGTTGTATCTAAATAAAATAGGGCTTTAAAGTAAACGTGTGATGCTTTAAGGATTCATAAAAAGTATGTCTACATGCATCAAATTAGTGTTAAGTCTTCCAATTAGTGTATAGTTTCATGTTTTGGAAAGCATTTTTAGGGTAGTTTGGACGGGAGTCATTATTCGTTATTAAAGTTTTATTGGCATAGATGCAGATATATAAATCTGTAGTGTAAAATAAAAAGTATAAATTTTAACATTATGAGTGCGACATTTGTAACCAACTGCCCACTTGCTCGCAAATATTCAATTCTCGTGAAGGTTTGTTTAGATGAAAAACATACTTAACATGCGAATATTGGACAAACGTATTTTTGATGAAATAAACCGTGTTTTATATGAGTTTAGAGGCTAACTGCATCAAAATGAATCGCTATTTGTAGCAAAACGCAGTGCTAACTCTTACTAAATACCATGCTAACTCATGCAAAACGCAAGGCTATTTGCTGCAAAACGCAAGGCTAAATGCTGCAAAACGCAGAGTAAAAAGCTATCTATTGCGGATTTTGAAGAAGCCTACAATATGAATAATAGTGTAAAAGCATATGTTTTTGTGTTAAAAACAGGCCTAATAAGGGTCTTTTTGCGCCTAAAATCAGAGTCTTGGGGAATGAAAATTTGTGAGTCGGCGACAAAATAGAAGGGCTAAATGGTACAAAAAGGCGTTTTTGTGCTAAAAACTGATGTAAAAATAAAAGAATGGAGGCTTTGAAAAGAACAAAAAACGGGGTTTTTAACGTTTATTTTTGCTAGAATGTGTGGTCTTTACAATGATGTTTTGTAAATTATTATTACCGTATTTAACAAAAGTGTGTAGCAACACTAGATTATAATATTGAAAGGGTTTGCGTTTGATTTCAGTCTACGTTCTTCTTAAATCATTTAAACGCTATTGTATGCAGTGCCTAAAGCGACTTGAGTTCAAACGAAACAGGATTTTACGCAATACAATAGAAACAGTTTTTGCGCTTTAAGTTATCAACTGAACAGCCATTTATTATGTTTAACCCACATGGTTCATTAGAGCCTAAACAGATTTTGTTTTCTTGTCGAGCAGATTGTTTGTCTTTGTAACGCAGGCATAGCGGTTACGTCAACTTGCAAAGACAGACGAGATGCCGACAAAAAAGTAATACCCGTTGGCGGAATTACAATGTAGCTATAATGATATATAAAAAGTTGCACATATCGTTGATTTTTAGTAACTTAGTGAAGTCAAAACCATTAAGTACAAATCCTCGTATGTGCAACTTATACACAAAATTCGTCAA